>CBDTVH010000079.1:0-7812 GCA_965363665.1 uncultured Yoonia sp.
TTGTCGACGACGATATCGCCCTTGCGGGTCTTGACGGTGAAGGCTGTGATTTCGTCGTCGAATTTGCCCGCCTTTTGCGCCGCCTCGGCCTTGTTCTGGGATGCAACGGCGAATTCATCTTGCATATCGCGCGTGATCTGGAACTTTTCCGCCACGTTTTCAGCGGTTTGCCCCATGTGATAGTTGTTGAACGCATCCCACAGACCATCGCGGATCATGGTGTCGATATACTTCATATCGCCCATCTTGTGCCCGGCGCGCAGGTTGGCGGCGTGGGGTGACATGGTCATGTTTTCCTGACCACCGGCGGCGATGATGGATGCGTCACCCAGCTGAATGTGCTGTGCGCCAAGGGCCACGGCACGCAAGCCGGACCCGCAAACCTGGTTAATGCTCCATGCGGCGGATTCTTTTGGCAGCCCTGCGTTGATATGTGCCTGGCGCGCAGGGTTCTGGCCTTGGGCGGCTGTCAAAACCTGACCGAGGATCGTTTCGCTGACTTCGGATTTATCGACACCGGCGCGTTCGACGACGGCTTCAAGGACGGCTGTGCCCAGATCGTGCGCTGGCGTGTTTGCGAATGATCCACCAAAACTGCCCACGGCGGTACGGGCTGCGGATGCGATAACGACGTTTGTCATATGTAGTTCCCTTCAGGTTTCTAGCTGGACAAGAAGGTGCCACCTACAGGTTTCAGGTGCAAGGCAAACCCTAGTTGTCGCTTGGCCTGCTCGTTATGCCCAAAGTTGACGTAGGGCAACTCAAACCCCCTATGCGCCCAGCGCAACGCCGCCTACAGCTTTGCGCTTGGCACGCCGAAATGATATCCTTGCAGACAGTCCACACCCAGCCCTTGCAGGAAATCCGCCTCTGCCTGGGTTTCGACCCCGTCCGCGACGGCGAACATTTCGAACTGGTGAGCAACGGTGATCAGCGCCTCGGCCAGCACTTGATTGTCGGGGTCCCGGTCGATGCCGCGCACAAAGCTTTTGTCGATTTTCACCAGATCAAAATAGAAGGATTTGAGGTGCCGAAATGCGATCAGCCCGGCGCCGAAACCATCCAGTGCGAACCCGATCCCCTTCGGTTGCATCTCGCTCATGAAACGGATGACGTTTTCATGCAGCAACATCGCCGACGTTTCGCTGATTTCGAAGATCAGCCGGTCGCCCAGACTGTTCCGATCCATCAGGCCCCGGTCAAGCGTGCGCCGCCATTCACCATCGCCAATGGACCGCGCGGACAGGTTGACGGACAGCCGCAGACCGGGATTTTGCCGCAACTGCTGCAACGCCAGTTCAAGCGACAGACAGTCAATTTCCCGCCCCAGATCCGATTCCTCGACCTGTGGCATGAAATGCGCCGCCGGGATCAGCCGCCCCTCTTCATCTGAAAGCCGCATCAGGCCTTCGTGAAAGGCGACAAGATTGTCCCCATCCGCCGTCACGACCGGATGAAACGCCAATTGCGCCCGCCCGCTGGAAAGTGCTTCGCGCACAAGACGGGGGACGTCTGCGTCACGGCTGGCCATGGCATAGACCAATGGATCAACCAGCGCTTGCTCTTCCGATTGGGCAAGGCTGAGCGTGGTGTTTTGCATCTGTGCGCTCCATACTGACCGTCGCAATATGCGCCGGGCCGCGCTAACAACAGGTTAAGGACAGACATATGACGGAAAGATGCGGCTGGGCCGGACCGGAACAGATCTATATCGACTATCACGACACCGAATGGGGCGTGCCCGAGTATGACAGCCGCACCTTGTGGGAAAAGCTGATCCTGGATGGATTTCAGGCGGGGTTGTCGTGGATTACGATCCTGAAAAAGCGTGAAAACTTTCGTGCGGCGTTTCAGGGGTTCGACCCGAATGTCATTGCTGAATGGACAGACGCGGATGTGACGCGCTTGTTGGGCAATGCGGGCATTATCCGCCATCGCGGCAAGATCGAAGCGACCATCGGCAACGCCCGTGCTTGGCAGGAAATCGAGGCCCGCGAAGGCTTTGACCAATTCCTGTGGCGTTACGTCGACGGGATGCCGCTACGCACCACCCATGCGGATCGCGCGCTGATCCCGACGCAAACGCCGCTTACGGCGCAGATATCAAAGGACCTTAAGAAGGCGGGTTTCCGCTTCTGCGGTCCAACAATCGTCTACGCCTTTATGGAGGCGACCGGGCTTATCAATAATCACCTGACCACCTGTTTTCGCCATGAGCCATGTGCTGCACTTGCCCGCGACCCTGCCGAGGTCTGGTCTACCAGCGCTTGAGCGCGTCTTCGTCAGCGTCTTTCGCTTCGACCCAATTTGCACCTTCGCTCGTCACTTCCTTCTTCCAGAAAGGTGCGCGGGATTTAAGGTAATCCATCAGGAAATCCGCCGCTTCAAACGCGACCGCGCGGTGTGCTGAGGCGGTGGCCACCATCATGATCGGTTCACCCGGTTTCAGCGGCCCGTAGCGATGGATCACCAGCACATCGGCCAGCGCCCAGCGCTGCACGGCTTCATTCGCGATCTTGGTAATCGCGCTTTGTGTCATGCCGGGGTAATGTTCGATCAGCATTTCTTGCAGATCACCCTTGGTGTCGCGCACGACCCCGGTAAAGCTGACGACCGCGCCGACGTCCGTGCGGTCTTGCGCAAAGCTGTTCAGTTCCGCGCCGGTGTCAAAGGGTTCGGACTGTACGCGGACCGTCATCAGCCACCTGTCATGGGCGGGAAAAATGCGACTTCATGCACACCCGCAAGGGATGCGTCGAATTCCGACAGTTCCTGATCCAATGCCACCCGCAACGCGCTGGTATCGGCAAAGGCGGCGGCATAGCGGTCTTCGCGTGCGCTGAGTTCGGCGATCAGGTCATTGACCGTGGCCGCATCCGTTTCGACGGTTTCCTGCGGCAGACCGATCCGTTCGCGCACCCATGCAAAATAGACAACATTCATGTGTTCGTATCCGTCAGGTAAGGGCGGGATTTGTTGAAATAATCCCAGCCCGTCAAAAGTGTCAGCACCGCAGCCATCCAAAGCATGATGATCCCGCCCCACCAGCTGATGATCATGCCCTGATACTTCCACCAAAGACCTAATTCATCGGGTCCGGTCCCTTCGATCGCGGCAGTCACCATATCGGCGGTCATCGCCAGCGATTGCATTCCAAAGTAATGCTCGAACGCGCCTGTTGCAAACAGCATAGAGATCGCGACCATCTGCGCTGTGGTCTTCCATTTGGCAAGGTTGGTGACTTTCAGCGTGCCCGCAGTATCGCCAAGGAATTCCCGCAGGCCAGAGACGAATACCTCGCGAAAGATAATCACGGTCGCGGGCAGCAAAATCCACGGGTTCATTCCCGAAAAGCCGGTGATGACCACCAGTGCGATGATCACCATCGCCTTGTCAGCGATCGGGTCCAGCATCGCGCCCAGTTTGCTTTCCTGCTTCCATGCCCGCGCCAGATACCCATCAAGGAAATCCGTCAGCGCCGCCACGACGAAAAGGACCAGTGCAAACCAATCCGCCCACGGCCGCGCGAAATACAGAAACATCACCACAACGCCGGGCGCTGCGGCCAGCCGCAGGATCGTCAGGAAATTTGGCAGGTTCAATGTCATGTCCGAGTGGTAACGCGGGTCTGCCCCTGATACCAGTGGGCGTGGCGAGAATCTGCGTGATGTTGGCGGGAATGCGTTTGACCCTATATATGTATCACGACACAATAAGTGCCAGGCGGAGCCTTGTTGGCCCGCGCTTTCTACCGACACATGGGAACACCCGATGAGATACGTAAAGCCCGAGAGTTTTGAGGCGGCAGCGACGCTGTTACGCGATGCGGATGGCATCACGCGCATTCTGGCGGGTGGCACCGATGTGCTGGTGCAGTTGAAGGCCGAAATGGTCGAACCTGATCTGATGCTCGACCTCAAGCACCTTCCGGGCATGCGCGAGATTGTCGCTGAGGACGGCGGATTTCGTGTCGGCGCCGCGGTATCTGGGGCTGAAATGGGCGAACATGCCGCTCTCAAGGCCATGTGGCCGGGTGTGGTTGAAGGGGTTGAGTTGATCGGGTCGTCTCAGGTGCAAAGCCGGGCGACGATGGCAGGCAATTTGTGCACGGGATCGCCAGCAGGCGACTCGGTGCCAGCAATGGTGACCGCCGGTGCGGTAGCGCGTGTCCAGGGGCCGGATGGCGTACGCGATGTGCCCGTCGTGGATATTCCCACTGGCCCGGGCAAGAATTCACTGGCAAAGGGCGAGTTCATCACCTCGATCTTCCTGCCAGCGCGGCCTGAGAACGCAGCTGACGCCTATCTGCGCTTCATTCCGCGCACCGAGATGGACATCGCGGTGTCTTCGGCTGCGGTCAGCTTGGAACTGGACGACGCAGGTGTTGTCAAAGCGGCGCATGTCGCGCTTGGCGCTGTGGCCCCGACGGTGTTGCTGGTTGCGGATGCGGGCGACGCTTTGGTCGGCTCAAAGCTGGACGACGCCGCCATCGCGGGTCTTGTCGGCGCGGTTGAGGCCGCCTGCAACCCGATCACAGACAAACGCGGAACGATCGAGTTCCGCACCAAGACGGCAGGCGTGCTGGCAAAGCGCGCCGCCCATATTGCATACGCACGCGCCGGAGGTCAGGCATGAAGACGATCCCAGTTGAGACAACGATCAATGGCGATAACACAGAGTTCCTGTGCCAAGCCGACGAAAGCCTGCTGGATGTGCTGCGCGACCGCCTTGGGCTGACAGGTGCCAAGGAAGGCTGCGGCACGGGCGATTGCGGCGCTTGCAGCGTGATGCTGAATGGCCGCGTGGTCTGTTCCTGTCTGGTGCTGGGCGCCGAGGCGCAGGGTGCTGAGATCGAAACCATCGAAGGCATGGCGAAGGGTGAAGAATTACATCCGTTGCAACGCGTGTTCCTTGAAGAAGCCGCCCTGCAATGCGGTGTCTGCACGCCGGGTATTCTGGTGGCGGCCAAGGCCCTGCTGGAAAAGAACCCCGACCCGACCGATACCGAGGTCCGCTATTGGCTGGCGGGCAACCTGTGCCGCTGCACCGGCTATGACAAGATCATCAAAGCGGTCCAAATCGCCGCGGCTGAAATGAGGAGCGCATAACATGGCCTTTGACGCACAAGCAGAGCGCAATTTCAAAGTGGTCGGCACGCGGGTGACACGCCCGGACGGGATCGACAAAGTCACCGGCAAGGCCGCCTATGGCGCGGATATTTCCGCCCCCGGCATGTTGCATGGCCGCATCCTGCGCAGCCCGCATGCCCATGCGCGGATCGTGTCGATTGATACATCTGCCGCAGAGGCATTGGCTGGCGTGAAGGCTGTGGTGACCGGGGCTGATCTTGCCCAGCCAGAGGATGAAGCGTTTGCCGATGTGGCCATCAACTGCCTCGCCCGCGACAAGGCGCTTTATGACGGCCATGCCGTCGCTGCTGTCGCCGCGACCAGCAAAGCCGTCGCAAAGCAAGCGATCCGGTTGATCAAGGTAGAGTACGACGTGCTGCCCCATGTCACCGATGTCGACGAAGCGATGAAGCCTGACGCCCCCGTGGTGCAAGAAGGCCGCGCGCTGGAAACCGTGCCAGCTGGCATGTCGCAGAACGTGACCACCCATTGCCAGTTTGGGCATGGCGATCTGGACGCGGGCTTTGCCAAGGCCGACAAGATCGTTGAGCGCAGCTTCAAGACCGCCGCGACCCACCAAGGCTATATCGAACCGCAAGCCTGCCTTGCCAGCCTTGGCAGCGATGGCCGGGGCGAGGTGTGGTGCTGCACCCAAGGGCAATACATGGTCCGCGCCAACTGCGCAGCGGCCTTGGGCGTTGAAGAGAGCCAGTTGCGCATCACTGCGTCCGAGATCGGCGGCGGCTTTGGAGGGAAAACCTCGACCTTTATCGAACCCGTCGCGCTGGCGCTGTCGCGCAAGGCAGGCAAACCGGTAAAGATCGTAATGACCCGCGATGAGGTGCTGAAGGCAACCGGGCCGACCATCTCCTCCTCCATGGATATCAAGATCGGCATGACCAAAGACGGGCGGATCACCGCCGGACAGGGCGTGCTGCGCTATTCCGGCGGGGCCTATCCGAACGCAACCGTCGAAATGGGCGCGCAGGCGGCTTTTGCGGCCTATGATCTGGAAGCGGTCGAAACCATCGGCTGGAATGCAATGACGAACCGGCCCAAGGAAATCCCCTATCGCGCACCCGGTGCGCCGACAGCGATTTTTTCGGTTGAGAGCGTGGTGGACGAGCTTTGTCAGGAACTGGGCCTCGACCCGCTGGACGTGCGGCTGATGAATGCGGCGGACAAAGGCACCCGGTCATCTTATGGGCCGACCTTCAATGACATCGGCCTGGTGGCGACGCTGGAAGCGGCGAAGGCGCACCCGCATTACACCGCGCCGCTGGGACAGAACCAAGGGCGTGGTCTGTCCTGCGGGTTCTGGTTCAACTTTGGCGGCAACACCTGTGTGTCACTGAACATCAACGACGATGGCACCATTGGCGTGGTTGAAGGGAACCCCGATATTGGCGGCTCGCGCGCGTCGATTTCGATGATGGCCGCCGAAGAGTTGGGTGTACCATACGAGAAGGTGCGCACTGTGATTGCAGACACCTCATCACTGGGGTTCAACGATATCACTGACGGCAGCCGCGTGACCTTTGCGGTCGGGCTTGCGACAATTGAAGCAGCGCGCGCGGCGATCAAGGAGATGTGTCGCCGCGTCGCGAAAATCTGGGACATTGATGAGGACGCGGTGATCTGGGAAGACGGCTGTGCGAAACCTGCCGGACCCAACGCGGGGACCCATCCGCCGATGACTTTGGCCGAAATCGCCGCGATTGCGGGCAATACCGGCGGACCCATTGCGGGCCACCATGAGGTGAATGCAGACGGTGCCGGCGTCAGCTTTGGTGTGCACCTGTGCGATACCGAAGTGGACCCGGAAACGGGGGCCGTCAAAATCCTGCGCTACACCGTGTTTCAGGACGCAGGCAAAGCTGTGCACCCCGATTACGTCGAAGGACAAATGCAGGGTGGCGCCGTGCAAGGCATCGGCTGGGCGCTGAACGAGGAATATATCTATGGCGAGGACGGGCGTTTGCAGAACCCCGGGTTCCTTGATTACCGCGTGCCCGTGGCCTCTGACCTGCCGCCGATTGAAACGGTCATTCTGGAAATCCCCAACCCCGGCCACCCATACGGTGTGCGGGGTGTAGGCGAGACGCCGATTGTGCCCCCCTTGGCCGCCATCGCGAATGCGGTCTCGCGGGCGGCAGGCGTGCGGATGACGGAACTGCCAATGTCGCCGCCGCGCCTGTTGAAGGCGATCACGGGCTAGGCGATGGTGCGCGTCAAACTCTGGGGATCGCTGCGCGCCTTGGCGGACGGCAAGGAATGGGTCGAGGTGGAGGCCAGCAATTTCAAGGAATTGCTGGATCAACTTGTCATCAAGTACCCCGGATTAGAGCCGCAGATCAAACGGGGCGTTTCGCTGGCGCTGGACGGGGTGATCTACCGGGAAGCATGGTTCACGAAGATCGGGCCGGAGAACGAGATTATTTTGATGCCCTATATGGTGGGGGGCTGAGAACGTTGAGTGGCCGCTACGAGCCCATATTACCGAATACTCCGCTCGTCGCGAACGTCGGCAATCCTGAAGGCTACTGATCGAGCCTTCAGGACGATATGCGGGTTCATTCAAAAAACTGAGGCTTCGAGGGGTGCAAACGCTTAACAACTTCTCTGCGCATCGAAATCGCTAACCTGTCATGAAATATGTCTAGTGCTGTTTCAGCCTCTTTCG
>CBDTVH010000080.1:0-7762 GCA_965363665.1 uncultured Yoonia sp.
CGCCACAAATGAGGGCTGTTAACGTCAGGTCCACAACACGCGGTTGGCCAATGAAACGGGCCGCGATACTGGTCCGCGCCTCTGCCAGCTTTGCGCCCAGATTTTCGATCTGAACGACGAGATCGGCATTGTTGGCCATGACTTTCCTCCGGTTGAACTATATCTTGTATCACAACAGATAATCCCATCTCACCCAATGGCAAAAACAATGACCACACAAAAGATTGTGACACCAAGCGCCGAAAGCCTCGCCAGCAGCGCGCGTGCCGCCCAAAAAGGCGGTTTGCCGCCCGTGCATAAGTGGAATCCGCCGCATTGCGGGGATATCGACATGCGGATCGCGCGGGATGGGACGTGGTTTTACATGGGCACGCCAATTGGGCGGCCTGAGTTGGTGCGGCTGTTTTCGACGATTCTGCGCAAAGACGGGGACGCCTATGTGCTTGTCACCCCGGTCGAGAAGGTCGGGATCACGGTGGACGACGTGCCGTTTGTCGCCGTGGATTTCAATCGGCGTGGCGAGGCGCTGGAGTTTGAAACCAATGTCGGCGACCGTATGGTCGCGGGGCCGGATCATCCGATCCGCGTGGTGCGCGACCCCAAAACGGGGGAGCCTTCGCCCTACGTGCTGGTACGCGACAATTTGGAAGCGCTGATTGATCGCAAGTCATTCTACCGGCTGGTCGAGATCGGCGAACATGCCGCGCATGAGGGCGAACAGTGGTTTGGGGTCAAGTCTGGAGGGGTGTTTTTTCCGATTATCCCCTCAGCAGAGTTGGATTAAAGCGACCCGTTGCTGGCCCAGAGAAACAGGAACAGACCCCACAAGAAACCAGCGGCGACCATGCCCAGGCCGATCCATGTTACGACCTCCCAGTCGTTGGTCAGGCCCCAGCCCGCCAACGCGCCGCCCCCGCCGATCAGAATAATCGGCATCAGCAGCGTCATGATAAAAGCAATCAGACGTCTCATCGTTGTCTCCCCGTCGCTCCAGCCCCCGCTAGATTAGATAGGTAATCTGCGTTCAACTTGCAAAAACGAATAAATTTCAGTCTTGTGCAGCACAATCACGCGAACAGCATTGAAAGGCCTCAGATGCCAAGATTCTGCGCCAACCTGACCTGGCTATTTACCGAAGTGGATTTTCTTGAGCGCTTTGCCTTGGCCAAGGAGGCCGGTTTTGACGCGGTAGAAGTGTTGTTTCCTTATGATGTGAACGCACAGGATATTGTGAACGCACTGGGCAAGCAGGATTTGACGATGGCGCTGATCAATTGCCCGCCGCCAAATTATACCGGCGGCGCACAAGGGTTTGCCGCGATACCGGGACTGGAAGAGCGGTTTCGCAAGGATTTCGGCCGGGCCCTACGCTATGCCCAGACGCTGGGCGCCAAACATTTGCATATCATGTCCGGAGTCGCAGAAGGCGACGAGGCGAAAGCGACCTTCGTGAACAACCTGCGCTGGGCCGCAGCGGAGGCACCTGAGCAAAGCCTGACCATTGAACCGATCAACACGGAAACCATGCCGGGCTATTTCCTCAATGACTTTGACCTCGGCCGCGAGATCGTAACGTCGATTGACGCCCCGAACCTGCGCCTGCAATTCGATACCTTCCATGCGGCCAAGATCACCGGCGACGTTTTGGGCACATGGGAACAGATGCGCGATATCACCGCCCATGTGCAGATCGCCCAAATGCCCAACCGGGACGAGCCTGATCAGGGTGAGATCGACTATCCTGCTTTCTTTGCGATGCTGGATGCCCAGGGCTATGACGGCTGGGTTGCAGGCGAATACAAGCCGCGTGGCACCACCGCAGCTGGTTTGGGGTGGCTTGCTGACAGGTAACTGACCCCTCCTGAAAACATGCTGACATAACGCTGTCAGCAGGGGTATGGTTAAAGATGTTCATCAACCTCAAACAAGGAGATGCAACATGACTGATCGTACAATTATGGCCTGGGGCGAAATTCCGGTGACTGACCTCGAAAAATCGGTGACCTTCTATAACACCGTTTTCGGTTACGACATGAAGATCGACAATTCCGGCCCCAATCCGATGGCGGTTTTGGGCGGTTTGGAAAACACAGCCGGTGCCCACCTCTATCCCGGAAAGCCTGCGCCAGACGGGGGCAACACGATCCATCTGGGGATTGAGGATACGCTTGAAGACGGGATGGAACGCGTCAAAAAGGCTGGTGGAGAAGTCGTCAGCCCGCCTATCGACATCCCGGCAGGACGTTTCTTTTACGCCAAAGACCTCGATGGCAATTCCATCGGTCTGTTTGAGGCCGCGTCCTGAATGCGCCGCGCCGACCGCCTGTTTCAGATCCTGCAGTTTCTGCGGGGCGGTCGGCTGACCACGGCGGCACAACTGGCCGAAAAGCTGGAAGTCACGCCGCGCACGATTTATCGCGACGTCGCACATCTGATCGGCTCTGGCGTGCCGATCGAGGGCGAGGCCGGGGTCGGCTATCTGATGCGCGATGGCTATGATCTGCCGCCCCTGATGTTCACCCATGATGAGATTGTCGCTTTGGTCTCCGGCGCACGGATCCTGCAGACTTGGGGTGGTGCAAGAATGGCTGCGGCTGCGCAGGAAGCGCTGGTGAAAATTGACGCTGTTCTGCCTGATGATGCGCGCAGGCAAGTGGGGCAGGTGAATGTGCATGTGATGGAGGGGGCCGAACAGCAAGGGCTTTGGCGCGATTATCTGGATCGGTTCGAGGCAGCGTCAGAGGCACATATCCGGCTGGAAATGAACTATGCCAATGAAGTCGGCACAAAGACATCGCGGGTTGTCCGCCCCTTGGGGGTTTGGTTCTGGGGTAAGGTCTGGACAGCCGTGTGCTGGTGCGAGTTGCGAGAGGGGTTCCGGATGTTCCGGCTGGATCGCATTTCGGATCTGCGGGAATTGGACCGATATCGCCCGCAAAAGGGGCAGACCTTGCGGGAATTTTACGAAACCGAAGCCTATCGGCACTGATCGCACGCGATTGTTAGTGGCGCGTTTGATCGGGTAGCTTATCTTGTTTCACAACAACATTGGTGGATTGAATATGCGAATGAAACGGCGCGGATTTCTTGCTGCGGCAGGGGCGACTTTGGCAACTCCCGTGCTTGCCCAGACGGACCCGTGGGGGGGTATCGTGCAGACAGTGCGCGGGTTCGATCAGTGCCATGCGCTGATGATCCGGCAGGCAGGGCAACCGGTGCTGACGCAGGTGTTTCGCGGTCCCGCGATCGGGCGCGCGGTCCCGGTCAAGTCGGTTTCAAAAACCATTGTGGCCGCATTGACCGGTGCGGCGCTGGATCGGGGTGAGCTTGCCTCTTTGCAGGCCCGTCTGGGCGATGTTGCCCCACGTTTGATCCCGGCCAATGCAGATCCCCGGGTCGCTGAGATCACAATCGAACATCTGGTGACAATGCAGGCGGGGTTAGAGCGGACATCGGGGGCCAATTATGGTGGCTGGGTCAGCAGCAGCAATTGGGTTGCAAATGCGCTTGCCCGACCCTTCGTATCAGAACCGGGCGCGCGGATGCTCTATTCTACAGGGTCGTTTCACATATTGGGCGCGGTGCTGAGCGAGGTTTCGGGTCAATCACTTTTGTCGCTGGCGCGCGGACGGCTTGGCGATCCCTTGGGCATCGAGATTCCGGCGTGGACCCGTGACCCCCAAGGCCGCTATCTGGGCGGTAATGAAATGGCTTTGACGCTGGATGCGATGGTGCGGTTTGGTGAAATGTATCGCCTTGGCGGACGCTTTGGTGGCGCCCGGGTTTTGAGTGCTGATTGGGTACGGCGTTCGTTTCAACGGCGCACGCAATCGTTCTTTTCAGGTCTGGATTACGGCTACGGCTGGTTTCTGGGGCAGGGTGCGGGCGTGAAATATGCGCTGGCACGGGGCTATGGAGGGCAGATTATCTGTGTCGCACCGGATGTCGAGATGACTTTGGCGATCACCTCTGATCCAACGCGGCCTGCGCGCAGCGGTGGATATTTTGGAGATTTGCAAAGACTGATCGAGCGGCAGATCCTGCCGTTGGCGAAATCTCAGTTGAGCTGAGATGTGTAAGGTGGATCATGATCCACCTTACATTTTGCATCTATCGTGACAAACTCTGCGCCAAGCGTATCAGTTGCACTGCTTCGGTCCGATACCCGAATGGATCTTCACCGCGATTGGCATTCGCCAGTGCAATGGCATCGTCATATCCCCAATCGCCTAGATATTGCGGATCACGCAACAGTTGACCAAACCCGGCGATGGCTGCGGCAAAGCGAGCTTCGATGTCGGGTACGCTGCTACCGACGATAGGCGTTTCAATCAGCTGGCTGACGGCCGCACCGGGCTCTTTGTAGCGCAGTTTCAGGAAACCCAATTCATCCGACGTCTCGGCCACTGTATTTGGCGCATAGCGCAACGGATCCCTGAGTTGGGCAGGGCTGCCCACAGGCGTCACCTCATAGATCGCTGTCACCGCATGACCTGCACCCAGTTCGCCGGCATCGACCATATCATTGTTGAAATCTTCGCGGTTCAGCGCCCGTGTTTCGTACCCGATCAAGCGATATTCCGCGATTTGGGCCGGGTTGAACTCGACCTGCACTTTGACATCGCCTGCGATGGGGAAAAGTGCCCCGGAAAGTTGGTCAACCAGCACCTTTTGCGCCTCAGACAGCGTGTCGATGTAAGCTGCCGTGCCGTTGCCGTTCTGGGCAAGCGCCTGCATCGTGGCATCATCCAGATTGCCGCGGCCAAAGCCCAGAACACTTAGATAGGCGCCCGTGTCCCGCTTCTCTGCGATGAAGTCCGTCAGCGCCTGTGGGTCGCTAAGCCCGACGTTGAAATCACCATCAGTCGCAAGGATCACGCGGTTCACCTCACCATCTTCGCGCATGGTTTCGGCGACGCTGTAGGCTTGCTCCAGTCCGCCTTGTCCATTTGTGGATCCACCAGCCCCCAGCGACTGGATCGCTTGCAGGATGGTGGTGCGGTCCGAGGCATCGGTGGGAGCAAGCACTTGCCCTGCGCTGCCTGCGTATTCAACGATGGCAACCTGATCTTCGGGGCGCAACTGGTCCAGCATCAGTCGGAAAGACTGTTTGAGCAGCGGCAGCTTTGCCGGGTCATCCATTGAGCCGGAGGTGTCGATCAGGAACACCAGATTAAGCGGTGGCCGCGCGGCAATCTGGGGCATTTGTCCCTGCAAGGCGATATGCACCAACTGTGTGTCCGCGTTCCAGGGGGTCTGGAATGTCGTAACGGTTGGCCGGAATGGGGGCCCGTCTGCGTCAGGTGCGGGATAGTCGTAAGGGAAATAGTTAACCAACTCTTCGATGCGGACGGCCTGCTTGGGTGGCATTTGACCGCGCGACAGTGAAGAGCGGACCAAGGCATAGGCCGCCGTATCGACGTCGATCGAAAAGGTTGAGACAGGGTTTTCCGCAGTGATCTTGAGTGGGTTGATGTCTGCGTTGGCAAAGCTTTCGGTGTTCGGGGCCGTCGTGATCGCCACATCATCTGTGGGCGTGGGCGGGGCAACCATCAAGCGTTCCGGCGTGACGCTCGGCGTGACTGTGGCCCGGTCCTCGGAAGGTGCGACGCTAGGGGTTTGACGGCGCTCGACCGTGGTCGCCTGCAGGTCCATCATGCCTTCTGCAATTTCGGCTTCTTCCATCTGCGTGCCAAGCGCGTCACCTGCGATCTGCGGCAGTTCTTTGGGTTCAGCGCGGGAGCGATCCGTGAAACTTAGGTCCTCTTCTGGCGTTTCAAGTGGGCCAAGCAGCAATTGTCCTTCGCCTTCGGTGGGCGCTTCTTGGATGACGACGCTTTCCGAAAGCTCCTCAGCGGTCAAAGGACCGTTTTCGATCCGCGGTTGCGCAATCGTGCTGTCAAACTCGGTCATCGTGATTTGCGGCGCGGATGGCGGGCGCAGCAGGTCTTGCCCTTGCGGGGTCAGCACAAGAAATCCGGCGGCGACCAATGCGGTCGTTGCGGTCAGCCCGCCTTTCTTTGTCATCGTGTTCAGCATTGTCTTCACTCCTGTCCAAAGGCGCTTTCGCCCGGTTACAGCAGTGGGACGCGCGGCATCGCGCGATCCTTGGAGATCGGCAAAGTTTTTCCGGGCAAGTGCTATGTTTTCCGCGCGCCGTGCCGCGTCGGGGCGCGGCGTCGCCTTGTCCATCATCGCTTTGAGGTCATTGAGGTCGTCGGTCATACCATGTCCTCCTGTTCCTTGATTGCGCGCAGCCCTTTTTTCGCCTCGGAAATGCGCCAGCTGATCGTGCCTTCGGACACGCCCAGAACCTGGGCCGCTTGCGCATGTGTCATGTCATCCAGTACCAGGGCGAGCGTGTCACGTAGATCGACCGGCAATTGGTTCATCGCGGCGGTCAGCCAATCAAGCTTTTCTGTTGTCTCGTTGATGGCGGCGTTGCGGTTGATTTCCCAATCGCCCCAGCCGGTTGCAGCCTTGGTATAGGTCGCGCGTTTGCGGCGTCTGTCGTGTGCGGCGTTCACGGCCACGCGGTAGAGCCAGGTTGTGACCTTGGCGCGCCGTTGATAGCTGCCAAGTTTCGCGGGCAGGGCGGCGCAGATGTCCTGCGTCAAATCCTCGGCGTCGCTGCGTGATCCGGTGATGCGAAAGCAGAACGCAAAAAGTCGATCATAGTGGCGATCAAGCAAGCAGGCAAAGGCCGCCCCGTCACCGGTGGCGGCTGCTGTTGCTAGGTCCTCATCGCTTGTCATCATGCGCATCACGGTGGTTTGACGCAGGTGAGACGTCAATCCTTGGTGTGAACCACAATCTTTTTGCAAGAGTGCATTTGGTAAGGTGGCTCACGATCCGCCTTACCTTTGCCTCACACGCTTGTGCAGATGTATTTCATCTCCAGATAGTCTTCGATCCCGTGGCTCGACCCTTCGCGCCCCAATCCCGACTGCTTCACCCCACCAAAGGGTGCCACCTCGGTTGAGATGATCCCGGTGTTCACGCCGACGATCCCGTATTCCAGCGCTTCGGCGACCTTGGTTACCCGGCTAAGGTCATTGGCGTAGAAATAGCAGGCCAGACCAAAGATCGTGTCGTTTGCCTGCGCGATTACGTCGTCCTCATCCTCGAATTTGAAGAGGGGGGCGAACGGGCCGAATGTTTCATCGGTGCTGACCAGCATCTCTTTCATGGCATTGGCGACGATGGTAGGCTCAAAGAACTGCCCGCCCAGATCGTGCGGCTTGCCACCCGTCAGAATTTCCCCACCTTTTGACAGCGCATCGTCAAGGTGTTTTTGGACTTTGGTCACGGCTTTGGGCTCGATCAGCGGGCCCAAGGTGGTGCCTTCCGTCATGCCGTCGCCGACGCGCAGTGCCTCGACCGCTGTCTTGAACTTTGCGGCGAAGGCGTCATAGACCCCCGCCTGCACGTAGATGCGGTTGGCACAGACACAGGTCTGCCCGTTGTTGCGGAACTTGCAGGCGATGGCGCCTTCGACAGCGGCATCGAGATCAGCATCATCAAAGACGATGAAAGGCGCGTTGCCACCCAGTTCCATCGAGCATTTGATGACCTGATCGGCGGCCTGCGCCAATAAAATCCGGCCAACTTGCGTTGAACCGGTGAATGTCAGTTTGCGCACGGCAGGGTGTTCGCAGAACGCCTTGCCCACGGCGGGTGCGTCCGAGGATGTGATAACCGAGAACAACCCGTCCGGCACGCCGGCTTCCTGCGCCAGCTTTGCCATGGCGAGCGCTGAAAG
>CBDTVH010000081.1:0-7739 GCA_965363665.1 uncultured Yoonia sp.
AGCTTCGCCAGCGATAGCCCGCGCAAGCAAGGTTTTACCGGTACCCGGAGGCCCCACAAGCAGCGCGCCTTTTGGAATTTTACCACCGAGTCGCGAGAATTTCTGCGGGTTGCGCAGGAATTCAACGATCTCTTCCAGCTCTTCCTTGGCTTCATCAATACCGGCCACATCATCAAATGTGACGCGCCCGTGCTTTTCGGTCAGCAGCTTGGCCCGCGACTTGCCAAAGCCCATGGCACCACCTTTGCCGCCGCCCTGCATGCGGTTCATAAAATAGATCCAGACACCGATCAAAAGCAGGAAGGGCAATAGGCTGAGAAGGAAGGACTGAAACGCTGACGTTTCCTGGCTTCGCGCTTCGACAGGCACATCGGATTCGATCAAAAGCTGTGTGATTTCAGCATCTTGCGGCATGATCGTCGAAAAGGTCCGTCCACCCTCGACAAAGCGCACATTCTCACCATCAATCACAACATCCGTGACACGCCCACCTTCGACGGCTTCCACGAATTCAGAGTAGCTGCGCGCCTCACTGTTTGTCGTGCCCGCCGGGCTGCTGAAAAGATTGAAGAGCGCCAGCACCATAAGGAACAGGACGACCCAAAAGACCATATTACGCGCGTTGCCCAAGGGGAAAACTCCTTTGAAATGGGGAAGTGGAACGACAGAGTCGCGTCACAAGCGTTTCTTCTAAAATAGAGGCGAATGATTAATCTTCAATGGCAAACGCCGATGTATGGAAATCCGCGACAATCCGCGCGGACCAGCCGTTCGATAGTCCTGCGAGTGGCGCGGCGATCAAGGCGTCATTCTTCCAGATCGCAGGCGACGCCAACAGTGATGCGCGGGGCATGCCACTGGCCCGCCAATCGGGACAATCCTGTATCCCCGCACCCAGCGCCTTGAAGGTCAGACCATCCTGCAATGGTCCCTCCAAGAACCAGCGGTGATCCCAAAAAACGCCAGTGGCTTCGTTTTGGAGTGCTGGCAGTGAAGTGACCGGCGTGGCTGCCGCCTCGCGCATCAGTCGCACGGTTCCACCACTTTCAGGTGACATGATACACCCACCCAACGTCACCGTGACCCCTTTGCGGGCTTGCGCCACAGTTTCAAGAAGCTGTTCGAAACGCGGACGATACGTGCGGCTGCCGACCCACCCAAAAGCCGCCGCCATCACGCGGCGCGGCGCATCGGCCTTTTCAAGGTCAAGCGCATCAGCAGAGATCAGCAGATCACCGGCATCCTGACGGACGTGTTGCCCCGCAAAGGCACGCGCGGCGGTTTGCAAGGAAATATGCGCGGCCTGCATGTGATCGACCGTTTGCAGCAATCGTTTGCGCGTTAGCCCCAACGCTTCGAGTTGCGAGAACATCTGCCGTGCGCGCACACGGTCAAAACGGGTGTCTTCGTTGCTGGGATCATCGCTCCAGGCGATGTTTTCAGACCTGAGCCACGCTCTGAGTTCGGCGCGCGCGCATGCCAAAAGCGGACGCATGATACGCAGCCCATCACGGCACGTCTGCGGATACATCGCCGTCAGACCATCAATGCCAGAACCACGCGCCAAGCGCATCAGGACCGTTTCGACCTGATCGTCCTGGGTGTGGCCAAACCAGACTTCGTGCAGGTTATGCATCGTGGTCCAATCCCGGATGGCGGCCCATCGCCCGGCGCGGGCGGCGGCCTGAAGGTTGCCTTTGCCATCCCAGGCCCAATCCATAACGGTGTGGTCAATTCGCAAGGCTGATGCCTGCGATGCCACAAGGGCGATTTCATCCTCCGCTTCGGGCCGCAGCCCGTGATTTACCGTAATGATCCTTAGATTTTCAGCCCTGCGGGTGCGTGCGGCCAAATGCATCAACGCAATGGAATCCCCGCCACCGGAGACGGCCAATCCAATCGCCTCACCGGGTAAGGACCGAGAGGCGTCTGTCTCTTTTCGAAAGCGTGCGAAGACGTCGTCAGATGCAGTTCCTACTGACATCCCAAAGCTTGCATTTCCCTTTGTGCGTCAGCCACTGCCGGGTTACCAGGGAAGCGTACATTTACCTCTGCCAATGTCAGACAGGCATCCTGCGTTTGGCCGATTTCACCCAGTGATGATCCCAGTTTGAACAACGCATCGGGCGCTTTGGGGCCGGTTGGATCGCCAGAAAAGGCTTCCAGATAGGCGCGCGCGGCATCCGTTGTCTGACCCAGACCTTCCAGCGCCTCGCCGCGCAGATAATTCGCATCCGCGGTCAGCGGGCTTCCAGGGTAGGTCGCGACAAAGGTCGCAAGCTGGTCAGCGGCGCTGCGAAAGTCACCTGAAGCGAGCGCCCCCTGCGCCCGCTCGATATCATCTTGTTCACCGATCGCCAATGCAGGGCCGGTCGTCGGCGCGGGCGCCGGGGCCACAACACCCGCAATCGCAAGCCCACCCAGCGGCGTGTCATCTAACTGGCCGATATCACACCCTGGTTCCAGTTCGCACAGACGGAAGTTCAGATCACCGATCCGGTTGTTGGCATCGGTGGTGATACTGTTGACCCGAAACTCAAGCTCTTCTGATTTGGAGGTCAGACGCTGGAGTTCAGCTTCTATCGCATCAAGCCGCTCAAGCGGTGTGCTGCCTGCAATGCCCGAATTCAACCCACCGGTCGTCGACAATTCCCGCGTCAGGCGTTGCACATCGACAAAAAGGGCCGTCAGCTGTTGTCGGATGTCGGCCAGGGTTTCTTGCTGCGCCGTGGCAGGCAGTGGCGACAGCAACAAGGCGCAAACAACAGCTAGACGGTTAAACATGGTTGGATTTCCTTTGATCGCGATCAGCTTGTAACGGCCGAAAATGAAAGAACTGTCACAGCCCGGCGGTTCTGCGCATAACAGCTTTCTTCCGAACAGACGGCGATCGGGCGTTCCTTGCCGAAGCTGGTGACTTGCAGGCGGCTGACGGGCACGCCACGCGATACCAGATATTCGCGGACCGCGTTGGCGCGACGCTGACCAAGTGCAAGGTTGTATTCGCGCGTTCCCTGCTCGTCTGCGTGGCCTTCGATGACCGCCCGGTAGTCGGCGTTCGTCAGCAACCACTGCGCCTGACCGTCAAGGATTGTCTGACCGGTCGGTGTGATCGTCGCTGTATCGACGGCAAAGAGGACGCGATCACCGATTGTCTGGTTGAAGAAAAGTGGGCTTGTCGGGTCGCTTGCCGATCCGGCCATCCCCGCGTTCAGGCCAGCATCACCGCCAGCGCCACCGGCGCCGCCGGAACCTGCACCAAATCTATCCGGGTTCGTACAGGCCGCCGTCGCCAGTACCAAAAGCAAGACCGCTGCTTTCTTAAAAAGTGTCATAGGGTTTCATCCTGTTCATTGACTGCTCTGTTTTTCTTTTCACCATAGCACGGCTTTTCCCATTAGGGAATCACACATCACTAGGGCTGCAACGGACCCCATGATGGGTCAGACGCCCCGCCCTGCAATGGAACCGCCTTGAGGTTCCGGCCCGAGATGTCCACCGAGTACATCGAAGATGTTCCGCCAGCCCCTTGGGTTTCGCGGCTGAACATGATCACGCGTCCGTTGGGCGACCACGTCGGTCCTTCATCGAGGAATGACGATGTCAGCAGACGCTCTTCGGACCCATCAGTGCGCATCACGCCGATATGGAATCGCCCGGCGTTCTGCTTGGTAAAGGCGACCAGATCGCCGCGTGGCGACCATACGGGCGTGCCGTAACGGCCCTCACCAAAGGAAATCCGCCGCGGTTCGCCACCATTGGCGGGCATGATATAAAGCTGCTGATTGCCCGAGCGGTCGCTTTCAAACACGATCTGGCTGCCATCGGGGGAAAGGCTGGGTGCCGTTTCAATCGATGGTGCAGACGTCAGGCGCACGTTCTGGCCTGTCGCGAGGTCAGTGCGGTAGATGTCCGTATTGCCGCCGTTGGACAGGCTATAGATCACCTGCCGTCCGTCACGTGAAAAGCGCGGGCTGAAGGCAATTTCGCCCGGTGCCGTCTGCAACTGCTGACGCCCCACGTTGGCAACGTCCAACACGTTGATGCGGGGAAAGCCGGACTCAAAGCTGGTATAAAGCACGCGGTCGCCATTGGGCGAGAACCGTGGCGCCAGCACGATGCTGCTGCTATCGGTCAGAAATTGGACGTTGGCCCCGTCGAAATCCATGATCGCAAGACGCTTTTGCCGGTTATCCTTTGGGCCGCTTTCCGACACGAAGACAACGCGGCTGTCGAAATATCCGCCTTCACCCGTAATCCGGCTGTAGACGGCGTCTGCGACCTTGTGCCCCATGCGCCGCCAGCCAGCGGTCGTGCCTGCAAATTGCAGCCCCTGCCCCAGCTCTTGCCCGGAGAACACATCATAAAGGCGAAACTTCACGGTCAACTGATCACCGTTGACGTTGACCGCGCCAACCACGAGCGCCTGTGCGTTGATCGCCCGCCAGTCGGCAAAGGCCACCGGCTGTGCAAAGGAACTGACCTGCGAAATAAACGCCGTCGCAGGAACTTCCCGGAACAGGCCCGTTCCAGCCAAGTCCTGCACGACAAGCCGCGAAATATCGGAGGCAGCTTGCTGGGCGGCGGGGCTTTCAGCCTCAAAACTGGGGACCGCGAAGGTGATCGGTTCGATCACACCATCCGTAATCGTCAGCCGCAATGGTCCGCCCTGTGCCAACACAGGTCCCGCCAACATCAGCGCCACCAATAGTGTCAGAAATCGTTTCATCATCTTTGCCTCACTCCGCCAGTTCGGGTTCTTGCCCGATGCCTGCTCTTTGTTGTGTCAGTATAGCAGGGAGAAAAATCCATTACACCTCACCTGCGCGTGTCTTTGCCTATCTTAAACGCATCCCGCTTGGATCAAAGGTAATCACTACCTCCTGCCACTGGTCATACTTATCTGCGGGCAGTTGATACCCCCCTGACTGACAACGCAAGATCGCGCGGCGCGCGGCCTCGAACGCTGTATTGGTCGCAGACTGGTCCCCATCCGAAGAGATCAAGCGCACTTCGTTACCTTCAACACGGCCCTCCCGGTCCAGACTGAATTCAACCTCGACCGTAACGCGCGCCGCCACCGAGCCGGGATCAACGTTCCAGCACCGATTGACGGCGATGCGAAAGCTATCGCGCTCGGCCCCTGTCATGGGGGGGCCTTCGGCAACGGCTGGCGCCTGAGACGTCGCGCCAAGTGCAGCTTCCAATGCTGCGGCGACATCGTCCTCGCTGGTTTCCGGCTCTGCCGGTGTCGCTTGGTCTTGTGCCGGTTCTTCCCGAGCCACCTGCGTTTCGGCCGGTGGCGTGGGGCGACTGGGCCGTACGGACGGGCGTACGGACGTCCGTGGCGCCAAGTCTTCAATCACGATCGCCGTCGTCGTCTCTTCCGGCGCTGTCGCCTCTTGTTCCTCGGCCACAACTTCGGCTTCGGCACTGTTGTCAGGCACGACCTCTTCGCGCACGACGTCATCCACATTTGCATCTGGTGGCGGTGGCGCGGTGATGGTCGAGGCGACGGTCGGCGCCTGAGGCGGCGTCGGTGTCTCGCTGACCTCTACATCCGGGGTCGGTGGCGTTGCGACAGGTGGTGCTGGCTCTGCGGGTGGCGCATCGGTCACTTCCGTCTCAGGTGTCGCCGGGGGCGGTGCGGGTGGCGGCGTTTCACTCTCAGGGGGTTCGACGGGCTCAGGTGGCGAAGCGATTTCCGCTGGCTCTTCCTCGGCTGGCGGCGGTGGCGGTGTCTCATCAACCACTGGCGGGACCGGCGCAGTTGGGTCAGCGTCGCCGGGATCAGGGATCGTGCGGGCGCGCATCTGCTCGAACTCTTCGCCCGAGATCACAGACACATCAAAGGTCTGGATCTCCAAAGGTTCAGACGTCAAGCCCCAGCCGACAATCAGCCAGCCGATCAGCCCGACATGGCCAATCCCTGAAATGATGGTGCCCGGCGTTGCCATGATTTACCCGTCAGCGCCGCCTGTGGTGGGCGGGGCGATATCCGTCACCAGGCCGATATCCGAAAACCCGCCAGCGTTGAGCAGACCCATGACCTGCGCCACGCGATTCCAGTCATTGCGACCGTCAGCGCGCAGGAAGATTTTGTCGCTGCTACGTTCAGCCGCGATAGCGCGCAGGCGGGCGACAAGCTCACCTTCGGTTGTATCGGTTTCCTGAATCATGACGCGCCCATCATCTGCAATAGTCACCGTGAGCGGTTCTTCATCATCGCCCGGCAATGCGGTGGCCGATGTCTCAGGCAGCTCCACGGGTATACCGACGACCGAGAGCGGCGCGGCCACCATGAAGATGATCAACAGCACCATCATCACGTCGACAAACGGCGTCACGTTGATCTCGGACATTGGCTTGCCCTTGCGCGCGCGACGCCGACGGCGTCTGCCACCATCATCGCCCGAATTCATCACACCTGCGCCCATGATCAGCTATCCAACTGGCGGCTGAGAATCGTCGCGAATTCGTCGGCGAAAGCCTCGTAGCCGCTGACGATCTGGTCGCTATCGGATGAGAATTTGTTGTAGTAAATCACGGCCGGAATCGCGGCCAAAAGGCCCAGACCAGTCGCCAACAGCGCCTCGGCAATACCGGGGGCGACAACGGCAAGGTTGGTTGTCTGCGCCTCTGCAATTTCGATAAATGCGTTCATGATGCCCCACACGGTGCCGAACAAGCCTACGAATGGTGCCGTCGATCCCACAGTCGCCAAAATCGGCAGGCCTTTTTGCAGACGCGACGCTTCTTTCGCGATGGCCACGTCCATGGACCGGTCGATCCGCGCGGTCGCGCCGGCAATCAGCCCGCCGTCCTGTCTGTGCGATCGTCGCCATTCCATCATGCCGGACGCGAATATCTTTTCCGACGGCCCGTCCGGATCTGCGCCAATCTGATCAAACAACCCGTCCAGCGGCTCACCCGACCAGAACGAGCGGTCAAAGATGTCCGCCTCGGCCCGCGCCTTGCGATACTGAATGGTCTTGTCGATGATGACGGCCCAACACCAGATAGAGGCTGCGATCAACATGATCATCACGATTTTTACGGTGATTGTGGCGCGCGCGAACAACGCCCACATGGTGAATTCCTGTGCTGCTTCCATATGCCTGCTCTGCCTAAGGCCCGGTTTTGGGCTCTGATTACCTAATAGCGTATCGCATCGGTGTACAGAAATCCAACCAATCCAACATCACATCTGCGAAAACTGGTCGGTTTTAGTGAACAGACCGGCGGATCGCTGCCGGAAGGCGTGCGACAGAACCTTCCACAGTCATGCAAATGATGGTGACGATGGCTGAAAACAGAACTTCCTTGCCGCGCAACACATCCTGCTTGACCACCATACGAACACCGGAACCCGGCTCCATCGTGGTCTCGACGATGAGTTCGTCATCATATCGGGCGGGCGCCAGATAATCTGCCTCCACCCGGCGCACCGCGAACACCAACCCGTCCGTCTTCATCTGAACCTGATCAATACCCAACTCACGCACCCATTCGCTGCGGGCGCGTTCGATGAACTTCAGGTAGTTGGCGTAATAGACGATGCCAGCCAGATCGGTGTCTTCGTAATAGACGCGAATGGGGAACCGATGGGTCATGATGGTGGCCTTATTCTTGCAGCCAAACGCAGTGCATGGCTCACGTCCTGTGATGCGGCGGGCATCACGGGATCATAGGCTGCGCGGATCACATCGGCGATTTCAGGGCGCAGCACGGCATTGCCC
>CBDTVH010000082.1:0-7694 GCA_965363665.1 uncultured Yoonia sp.
TAGGGGGCAATGGCGCTGGCAAGACGACGACACTGAAGGCGATTTCAAACCTGCTGCACTCCGAACGTGGCGAAGTCACCAAGGGTTCGATCACCTATCGGGGTGAGCGTGTGCAGGATAGCTCGCCATCCGATCTGGTGAAACGCGGCGTTATTCAGGTGATGGAAGGCCGCCACTGTTTTGAGCACCTGACCGTCGAAGAAAACCTGATGACCGGCGCCTATACCCGGCGCGATGGCGGCGCAAAGGTCAGCGAAGACCTTGATCTGGTCTACACCTATTTCCCGCGCCTGAAAGAACGGCGCAAAAGCCAGGCGGGCTATACCTCTGGCGGCGAACAACAAATGTGTGCGATTGGCCGCGCGCTGATGTCGCGACCTGAAACGATTTTGCTGGATGAACCCTCAATGGGTCTGGCCCCGCAACTGGTGGAAGAGATTTTTACCATCGTGAAGAATTTGAACGAAAAGGAAGGCGTGTCCTTTCTGCTGGCCGAACAGAACACCAATGTGGCGCTGCGCTTTGCGCACCACGGCTATATCCTTGAAAGCGGACGTGTTGTGATGGAAGGCCCCGCTGCTGAATTACGCGACAACCCGGACGTGAAGGAATTTTATCTGGGTATGTCCGACGAAGGGCGCAAATCCTTCCGTGACGTGCGAAGTTACCGTCGTCGCAAGAGGTGGCTGGCATGAGCGCCCCTGATCCGCGCGAGTTGCGGTCGACTGATGCGCGTGAAGTGGATCAAATGGCGCAATTGAAGGCGCAACTGGCCCCCGACGCGGCCAGTCAAATCAATTCGCTTGCCGACCTGCCAAAACTGCCTGTCCTGCGCAAATCCGACCTCAGCAAGGCACAGGCCGCCAATCCGCCTTTCGGTGGCATCGCCACCAAAGGGATCACACGCCTGTTCCAATCGCCCGGGCCGATTTACGAGCCCGGCGGACAAGGCGCCGACTGGTGGCGGTTCGCCAGTGCTTTGCGTGCTGCGGATATTGGCGCAGGGGATGTGGTGCAAAACACCTTTTCCTATCATTTCACCCCGGCTGGCGCGATGTTCGAAAGTGCCGCGATTGCCGTGGGCGCGCAGGTTTTTGCTGCTGGTCCGGGGCAGACGGAATTGCAGGTGCGGGCCGCGCATGACCTTGGCGTGACGGCTTATGCGGGCACACCCGACTACCTTGGCGCAATCCTTGCGAAGGCCGATGAGATGGGCGTTGATCTGTCCCACATCACCAAGGCTTTGGTGTCTGGCGGGCCTTTGTTTCCAGCGGTCCGGCAGGCCTATATCGACCGGGGCATCAATTGTTTGCAGTGTTACGGCACAGCAGACGTTGGCAACATTGCATATGAAACGGTCGCAGACGCACCGATGGTGGTCGACGAAGGCGTGTTGGTGGAAATCGTCACGCCAGGGACTGGAAATCCCGTACCCACGGGCGATATCGGCGAAGTCGTCGTCACACCGCTGAACCCTGATTATCCGCTGATACGTTTTGCGACGGGCGATCTATCGGCCATTGTCCCCTATGCGTCAGAATGTGGGCGGACAAATATCAGGCTGGTTGGCTGGAAAGGCCGGGCGGATCAGGCGACCAAGATCAAGGGAATGTTCGTGCGCCCCGAACAGGTTGCCGATCTCGTGTCCCGTTTTCCGACGGTCGAACGCGCACGCATCGAAGTCACGCATGATGGGCAGCGCGACGAGATGACTGTGAAGCTTGAAACAACCGAAACGGACGTCAAGGCATTTGAAGCAATTACCAATGACGTCCTGAAGTTGAATGCAAGGATACATCTGGTTGAACCCGGACAACTCCCGCGTGACGGTGTGGTCATTGCGGACTTGCGATAGCAACCGATTGAAAGCGCAAACCTGAACCGCAGAATGGACGCATGCTTGGCCGCGCCGTCCTGGCGAATTTGGCATGCTGGCACATGAACGACACCGGGGCGATCGCCATCGCCCAGCCCTAGAAACTGGTCACGAAAGGTATGGAATTCCCCTACTTGAACATTGTTCATTAATGGGATACCCCTTGGTACAACAAGGAAAGTGCCGCCGTGACCGTCTTGGAAACCAGTATTGCTCCCGTCAAACAGCTTGAGCGTCCGCACCTTGGGTATATCCCCGGGCCGCGCACGATACCGTTCATAGGTAAGACGATCAGCTTTGGTCTTGATCCTTACGGCACCTATTTCGATCAGGTCGCCCGCTTCGGTGACGTCTTTCGCATGACCGTCTTTGGCGAAACATGGGCTGTTCTTGCTGGGCCTGACGCGCTTGAGCATGTGTATCTCAACCGCGAGAGTATCTTCTCTGCACAAAACGGGCTCAGGGCTTTTGCTCCTCTTTTCTCAGGCGGGCTCTTGCATCGCGACGACGCTGACCACCGCGCCCATCGCCGGGTGATGCAAGCCGCGTTTCGTGCCCCTGCGTTAAAGAACTATCTGGATTTGATGAATGGTGAAATATCCCGGCTGCTGGACGGTTGGCCAACCGGTACAAAGATGAAATTCGCCCCCAGCATCAAGGAACTGACGCTGCGCCTTGGCGCGCATGTTTTTATGGGCGTCACGGATGCCGGGGAGGTCGCGCGGATCAATGAAGCGTTTGTTCAGGAAGTTGCGGCAACCAGCGCACTTATCCGCAAACCACTGCCATTTACCAAAATGGGGCGCGGTGTCGCCGCGCGTGCAGCACTATCCGACGACTTCGCGCGCCTGATTGCTGCGCGTAAAGCCGCAGGAGGTGACGATTTCTTTTCTCAGCTTTGCATTGCCCAGGATGAAGATGGGCAATCGTGGTGTGATCAGGACATCGTCGATCATTTCAATTTCCTGCTGGTCGCCGCCCACGACGCCGTTACAGGCGCATTGACGGCGATGATCTGGGCGCTGGCCCAGGATGAAGCCCTGCAAGAAAGTGTGCATGCTGAAATCGCCCGCCTGCCTGATGGTCCGGTATCCTATGGTGATCTGGACAAGCTGGATCTGACCGAACGCGTTTACCGCGAGGCATTGCGCCGTTTCACGCCATCTGCCTTTACGGCCCGCGCTGTCATGCAAGACACCCAATGGCGCGGCCACCGCCTGCCACGCGGCACAAACGTGGTGATTTGCCCCGGTCCGGTCATGATGACGCCCGAGATTTTCCCGCAACCTGACCGTTTTGACCCTGACCGCTATACGCCTGATCGCGCCGAAGATCGCGCGCATAGGTTTGCATGGTCTCCGTTCGGCGGCGGCGCGCATAAATGCATCGGGCTGCATTTTTCCTCGATTCAGGTGAAAGCGTTCATGGTCCAGCTTTTGCAGCGCTATATCGTTGAAATGGATGTGACTGATCGGCCCAAGTGGCGTCACATTCCCACCCCGACCCCGACCAACGGCTTGCCTGTTACGCTTCGCCTGCGCCAACCTGCCTCAAAAACACCATGACCGGGCCATGTAGGATACGTATTCGGTGGCTAATGACGCCGGTGAAACTGATCGGAGCAGGCTCGTGACCGTACCCACCCATGTCCAAGAGATGCTAAAGCGGATGCGTGAGAAATTCACGCCGGAAAAATTGCGCGCACAGATGGCGGCACGTAACGCACCATTCCGCACCCTGCGTCCCGTGCGCAATGCTTCTGCGACAAGTGTTCTGCGGTATTGGGATCGCCTGGCCGGGCCTGCCACGGCCACTGATCGCGACATGATCGCGGATCCCGCCAGCCTGACCAACGCCGGGGATTATTCCAGTAATATTGAAAACTATATCGGCACCGTCAAAGTGCCTGTCGGTATCATCGGTCCCCTACGGCTAAATGGCATAAATGCCGCCGGCGATTACAACATCCCCCTTGCCACGACCGAGGCCGCCCTCGTCGCCTCTTACGGACGCGGCGCATATGCCGCGACCAAAGCGGGCGGCGTCAGCACGGCCGTTTTGTACGAAGGCGTCATCCGCACACCCGCTTTCACGTTTGATAATATCCTGAACGCAGGGCTGTTCGTCGAATGGGTGGCCAACAATATCGGCGCGTTGCGCGCAGCCGCCGAAAGCACAACGCGGCACGGAAAACTGACGTCCATCGAACCTGTCATCGACAACGATGTCGTGTTCTTGATCTGCCGCTATACCACCGGTGACGCATCGGGCCAGAATATGGTCACCATTGCGACCCATGCGCTGTGCGAAAAGATCGCGGCAAATTGCACGGTACCCTTCAATCGTTGGTACATCGAGGGCAACTTTTCCGGCGACAAAAAGGCCTCTGCGCTTGGCCTGATGACAGGGCGCGGGCGCAAGGTCAGCGCCTCGGTCGTGCTGCCTGCTGCGATCATCGACAAAGTTCTTGGAACGACGGCGCAAGAAATGCTGGCCTACGGGCGCATTGCCGATCTGGGTGCAAAACTGTCGGGACAGATGGGCGCACAGGCGCATTACGCCAACGGGCTTGCCGCGCTTTATATCGCCACGGGCCAAGACGCCGCCTGCGTTGCCGAAAGTGCGATGGGCTTTACCCGGATGGAGGCGCGCGGTGACGATCTGTTCTGTTCCGTGACCATGCCCAATATCCTTGTCGGATCCGTCGGTGGTGGAACGGGTCTGGCCAGCCAAAGTGCGGCCCTTAACATTCTTGGCCTCAAAGGTGCGGGCCACGGCGCCGCTTTGGCCGAAGTCACAGCGGCCCTGTGTCTATGCGGTGAAATATCCATTGTTGCGGCGATTGCTGCGGGGGATTTTACCCGCGCGCACGAAAACCTGGCGCGGCTCAGATGACCCTTGTGCAGCGTCTGTGGGTCTATCAGGCCGAACGCTTCCCGCTGGCAAAAACAGTGCCGCTTTTGGCGTGTTTTTCGGCAGCCTCGATCACGGTGTCCGCGGTCCTTTCAGATCGCCCGCTGCCGGGCATATCAGCATATATCATCGGCTTCCTTCTTGTGTTCATTCTGTTTTTCCAGCTTCGCGTGGCGGATGAAGTCAAAGATGGCGACGACGACGCAAGATACCGCCCTGAACGCCCGATCCCACGGGGGTTGGTCACGCTGCGATTGATCGTCTCGCTTGGCGTCGTGACCATCCCCTTGGGCGTCATTCTTGCGCTGATACATGGCGCGGGCCTGATCTGGCTGCTTTTGCTGACTTGGGCCTGGCTTACCGCAATGACATTTGAGTTTGGCGTTCCTGCATGGCTCAAGGCGCGTCCGATCCTTTATTTGCTGTCCCACATGGCCATCATGCCACTGATTGACTTGATGCTGACGGGGATCGAATGGCTGCCGCATGGATCAGCCGCGCCAGCCCTTTGGCTTTTTATCGCATTGTCTTTCTCAAACGGTTGTGTGCTTGAAATCGGTCGAAAGCTGTGGTCGCCGCAGAATGAACGGGTGGGGGTCGACACCTATTCCGGTCTTTGGGGACCAAAACACGCCGCGCATGTCTGGCTTGTTTTCGCGGGCATATCGGCCGCCCTGCTGATCGGTGTCGGTATTGCGACAGGCTTTGCGCTGGCGTTTGCAATGGTCACCTTTGTCGGCTTCACAGCCTGCCTCTACGCAGCCCGCCGCTATGCTGCCAATCCAACCCCGGCCTGCGAAAAGCAGATCGACACGCTTGCCGGTCTATGGGTCTTTGGGTGCTACGCCACTGCCGGTTTCCTACCCCTCGCCCTGGGAGGGCTGCCATGATCCTGTTTGATAATACCGATCCGGCAAAATCCGGTGGCAAAGGCGCATGCCTTGCACAGCTTGCCTTGCACGGTTTCAACCCACCGGCGTCTTTTGTCATCCCCGCAGATGCGTTCACCGACGGCAAGCCGCAACGCGGTCTGAAAACCGCCGTGCGCAAAGCGCTGAAATCCATCGGCCCCGGCCCCTATGCCGTGCGCTCTTCGGGCCATGCGGAAGACGGCAAAGAGCATAGCCATGCAGGGCAGTTCGATACGTTTCTCAACATCAAAGCGGCCGATGTCGTGGATGCCGCGGCCAAAGTCTGGGCCTCGGGTTTTGGCGAAACTGTTGCAACATATCGGGCTGTCAAATCAGGTGGTGACGCAGCAGCCCCCGCCATCGTCGTCCAGCAAATGATCAATGCGCGTGTGTCTGGCGTAGCCTTCAGCGCGGACCCGGTCAGCGGACGGCGCGATTGTGTCGTCATTTCAGCGATCAACGGCCTTGGCGATGCACTGGTCAGTGGTGAAGTTGACGGGCAAAGCTGGATCGTCACTGATACGGTCGCAGGGCCGCAAGACCCCATTATGTCGGATGCCGAGGTCCAAAGCGTCGCGGATATGGCGCGCAAGGCCGAAGCGGCGTTTGGCACCCCTCAGGATATCGAATGGGCAATGGACGCGGATGGTCTGCATATCTTGCAAGCCCGTCCCATTACCACGACGCTCAGGACAATGGCCGCGCCAGACACCACGCTGACGATATTTGACAACTCAAACATCGTCGAAAGCTATCCCGGGCTGGTGTCGCCACTGACCTACAGTTTTGCGGTGCATGTCTATGATCGCGTTTACCAATCCTTTGTCGGGCTTTTGGGTGTGAATGAAACAACCATTGCCGAAAACTCTGCCGTCTTCGGCAACATGCTGGGCCGCGTTGATGGGCGTGTTTATTATAATCTTGTCAATTGGTACCGCGCACTTGCGCTGTTGCCGGGGTTTTCGCTGAACCGCGCTTATATGGAAACCATGATGGGCGTCGACACGCCCATGCCTGCCGAGGTGACAGACAATATCGGCCCGCCACCAGCCACCGGGCTTGGGAAGGTCACGGAATACGGCAGAGTTGCAGGTGTCGCTGCACGGTTGATGTTTGAGGCGCTGCGCCTGCCGCGGACCCGGCGCAACTTTTACGCACGTTTGAACGCGGCGCTGGACAGTGATCTTGATCTGACGACAGCCAATCCCACGCAGCTTGCCGCAGAATATCGCCGCATTGAAAGCACCCTGCTGGACCGCTGGGATGCCCCTTTGGTCAACGATTTCTTATGCATGATTGCCTTTGGCGCATCACGCAACCTGCTGAAAAAGTGGCTGGGCGATGACGGGCTGGCGCTGCACAATGACGTCATGATTGGGCAGGGCGATATCGTGTCCGCCGAACCGGCGCAGCGCATCGCAAAAATGGGACGGATCGCGGCGGAACATGATATTGCGCTCGATCAGGTTGCGACGCACCCCGCACTGAAAGACGAGCTTGCCAGCTATCTTGCAAAATTCGGGGATCGTTGCACCGAAGAGTTGAAGCTGGAATCCATTCCGCTGACCGAGGATGCATCTCAGCTTGTTTCCGCAATCGCAGCGAGCGCGAAACGCCCGCCTGCGGCACATGCCGCAAGATCAGAACCGGATTGGTCCAAGGTTTTCCGTGGCAAACCGATCAAAGCCCGCGTGGCCAAGTGGATCGTCAGATGGGCCAAGGCGCGGGTGCGTGACCGTGAAAATCTGCGGTTTGAACGCACGCGGCTGTTCGGACGTGCCCGCCAGGTATTTCTGGCGATGGGTCGCGAATTCGCTGCACGCGATCTGATTGACCAGCCTCGGGACATCTTACACCTGACCGTCGCTGAAATTATGGGCGCCATCGAAGGGTTTGGCCTATCGCCGAACCTGCGCGGCCTGATCAACATGCGCCAAAGCGAAGACGCAGCGTCCGCCGGCCGCGAAGACCCGCCCGAGCGGATTGAGGTGCGC
>CBDTVH010000083.1:0-7689 GCA_965363665.1 uncultured Yoonia sp.
GTTCCTGCGCGGCCGCCTGTCCGTAAACGTTGAAGGTAATGCCTGTTCTGCGAAAAAACGCCTCGGCCTCTTTCGATTTCTTGGAGAGACGCGAAACATCCTCCAGTGTAAACCATTTGTCATATTCCGAGTATGGTTCACGCACGGTATCCGCGCCTGAAAGCATCTCGTCAAAGTACTGTCGATCCAATGTCATAACCCGATGCTAACAAGCCATGGCGCAGTTACAAGGCGATTGCGCCCATTCATGTAATTTATGCAATCGCCCTTACGGCGACAGATTGCGTGCGCAGGTCCATTTGCCCGTACGACGTCATGAACGACACTTCCGCGGCATCACGGCCGACGCCGACCCGCACCATCGCAGACGGCTGCGCCATGCCTGTCGGATCGACCAAATGCCATGCGCCGTCCAGATAAACCTCGGCCACGGCATGGAAATCCGGCGGTGTTACGCCCGGTGCATAAACGCTGGCCATGCGCGCGGGGATCCCGACGGAACGGGCCATCGCGATCAACACATGGGCATAGTCACGACACACGCCAGCCATGGCATGAAAGCTGTCAGTCGCGGTGGTGGCGCCTGTGCTGGCCGCGTTATCGTAGGTAAAGCTGTTTTCGATCCAATTGGCCATCTGCGCCACCAGATCACCACCGGACGCATCGCCAAATTGCATCGGCACGAACGCAAAGAATGCCTCTGGATGGCAATATCGCGACGGCATAAGATATGGCGTCACATCTCCCGGCAGGCTGGCAATCGGGCTTGCCTTCAGTGTCGAAAGCGGGGTTTCGGGGCGCTCGACCCGGACACACGCATGATAAGAACACTCAAACAGACCATCAATGATGCCCCACCGCCGTTGGCCAACGCCATCGTCGCCGGAAATGACGTTCCACGTGACCGGTGTTGTGACGTTCAGGCTGCTATCTTCGATCGTCTGTGTCTCGTCCTGCGCCGCTTCGATCTGCAACAAAAGGCTTGCCGGTTCAACGACTGCATATTGCAAATGAATCTGAATCGATATGCGCACCAAATGGCCCTCCTGAATCGGCAAGATCATGACGGTCTCATTCCTGCACAGCATTGTCGAGGGACTTGGGGCTACTTCATTGGTCATCAGTCCGATAGGCTTTGGTAGTGTGCTGCGCGCCCTACAGCCCAAGTTCACTCAAGCCGGGATGGTCATCCGGGCGTGGCCCCTGCGGCCAGTGGAACAACCGCTCCGCCTGTGTAATGGCCACATCGTTGATCGAGGCGTGGCGGACAGCCATGTAGCCGCTTGCGTCGAATTCCCAATTCTCGTTTCCATGGGCGCGGAACCATTGACCGGTTTCATCGTGAAATTCATAGCAAAACCGCACGGCGATGCGGTTTGCGTCATGCGCCCAGATTTCCTTGATCAACCGATAGCCGTTTTCGGTAGCCCATTTGCGTGTCAGGAACGCCTCTACTGCGGCGCGCCCGTTCAGGAATTCGGACCGGTTGCGCCACCGCGTGTCCGGCGTATAGGCCATTGCAACCTTGGCCGGATCGCGCGTGTTCCAAGCGTTTTCGGCCATGCGGACCTTTTGTACGGCTTCGTCAAAGGTAAAAGGAGGCACGGGCGCGCGGGTCATGGATTATGTCCAATTCGGCGGTGCGGCAGGCAAAGCCCGCCGCGATAAGATGCTACCAGCTGTTGTACCCAAGGTACTTGCCCGTCATTTCAACCTTCACGCGGTCGCCTTTGGGGTTTTCCACGCGGGTCACAGACATTTCAAAGTCGATTGCCGACATGATGCCGTCACCGAATTTTTCCTGAATAAGTGCTTTCAGCGTTGGTCCATAAACACCGACAATTTCATAAAAGCGATAGATGCAAGGATCGGTCGGCACGGATTGTTCCCAGATCTTCGTGGGGCTTTCGGCAAGCACACTCTCCGCCTCTTGCGGCAGACCCATCGTCGTCACCATCAGCTTGGCCTTGTCGGCGGGAAACGCGTTCATGCCCATCGCGGCGGAATGGGTCCAGACCGGTGACATCCCGATCTTTTCGGCGATCTGCTCCCAGGTCAGGCCTGCCGTTTTCTTGGCAGACAGGATCATCGCAGTTACGTCTTCTTTCGTCATCATCTGGGTCATGGTGAGGTCTTTCATTGTTTTTCCTCCAGTGGTTATTCGTTGACCGCCCGTAGCGCGGGCGCCGCCGTTTCGGGGTCGTCAGCTGGTTCGGTTTTATCAATCCGCACTGCTGTCGGGCTGTTGGTGCCATCAGACACCTTGTTTCCGGACATTTCCTTTGAACGCTTGCCAAGAAACTGCACGAGATGATTGCGGATCGCGTAATAGTTCGGATGCTCGATAATCTCGGTGCGGCTGCGCGGGCGCGGGATCGTGATTTCGACGCTTTCGGCGACCCGCGCAAAGGGCCCGTTCGTCATCAACAGGATACGGTCTGCCAGCAAAATCGCCTCATCAATATCGTGGGTGATCATAAAGACCGTCTGCTCGGTGCCCCCCCAGATTTTCAGCAACTCATCCTGGATTGTTCCACGGGTCAGCGCATCAAGCGCGCCGAAGGGTTCGTCCAGCAGCAACAACTTGGGGTGATTGGCAAAGGCCCGTGCGATCGACACGCGCTGGCGCATCCCCCCTGACAACTGGCTTGGCTTGCGATGGATGACATCGCCTTCAAGCCCTACCATCGCGAGGTAGTTGGTAGAGTGTTCGACGACCTGCGCCTTGCTCCATTCAGGGTGCCGGGCCGCGACGCCGAACGTTACGTTCTTCAGTGTCGAAAGCCACGGCAGCAGAGAATAGTTCTGGAACACGACGCCGCGATCCAGGCTGGGGCCTTTCACTTCGGTTCCGTCCATCACGACAGCACCCGAACTTGGATCGGACAGGCCCGCCAGGATGTTCATGATCGTTGATTTCCCGCAGCCAGAGTGGCCAAGGATCACAACAAATTCGCCCTTTTCGACGCCAAAAGTCGCATCTTCAAAGACTGTCAGCTCTCCTCCTTGCCCATCGGGATAACGCTGGGTCAGGTTTTCGACGCTCAGAAATGGTTTCATGTCGTGTTCCTATTCAACGTAAGCAACCGCGCGCTGGACAAATCCAAGGGCCGCATCAAGCCCCATGCCAACAACGCCGATCATCAGGATGGAAAAAATAACAGAAGTGAGATCAAGGTTGTTCCACTCGTTCCACACGTAATAGCCAATACCGGTGCCACCCACGAGCATCTCTGCGGCCACAATCACCAGCCAGGCGATCCCGATCGAGATACGCATGCCCGTCAGAATTGTCGGCGCAGCGGCTGGCAGGATCACGGTAAAGGCTGTCTGCAAGGGGTTCAGTTCGTGGGTGCGTGCCACGTTGACCCAATCTTCGCGCACGCCGGCCACGCCAAAAGCCGTATTGATCAACATCGGCCAGATCGAGCAGATGAAGATTACGAAGATGGCGCTGGCCTCGCTGTCCTGGATCACGAAAAGCGCAAGCGGCATCCATGCCAAAGGCGAGATCGGTCGCAGGACCTGAATGAAGGGATTGAGAGCTTTGTAGGCCAATGGTGACATTCCGATCAGAAAACCCAGCGGGATCGCAATGGCCGCGGCCAGCGCATAGCCGACCAGAACGCGGTAGATGGAGTAACCGATCTGGATACCGATCCCCTTGTCGTTGGGACCGGCATCATAGAACGGGTCGCTTAGCTGTTCCCACGCCTTGACCATGACCTCGCTTGGCGGTGGCACGCCCGCCTTGGGTTGGCCGGCACCTGTCAGCAGCTCGTATTCCGTCAGCTCGCCCACCGCTTTTTGTGCCGGTATTGCGGCCTCCCAGATCAAGAGGCCGACAAGAAGAAGCGAGACTGACAGAATGGCTGCGCGAAAATTCAGGGAAAGCGTGGGCATTTGCCTTAACCTTTCTTGATCGCAAAGCTGTCGACGTAGGCTTCGGGTTCGTTGTAATCGAACGTCTTGCCCATAATCGTGTGCGATTTGTAGGTGACGTCAGGTGCTTCGTAACCAAGGTCTTCCATGACTTTCTTGCAGTCAGCGGCCAGATAGACCTGTTCGGCCACGCCTTTGTAATCGACATCGCCTTCGATATAGCCCCAGCGCTTCATCTGGGTCAGGATCCATACCCCCATCGAATGCCAAGGGAACGGGTCGAAATCAATCCGATCAGGTTCGCGTTGGACGCCGCCCAGACCATCCGCATAGGTCCCGGTCAGCACTTGTTCGATAACGGTCACCGGCTGGTTGAGGTAGTTCGTGGGCGCGATGGCCTCGGATATTTCTTTGCGGTTCTCAGCGGCGGAAGCGTACTGAGTCGCATCGACAATCGACTTCAGCAGCGCGCCGTAGGTGTTCGGCAATTCCTGCGCGAAAGACAGCGGTGCGGCGAAGGCGCAGCAGGGGTGGCCCTCCCAGATTTCCTTGGTCAGCAGGTGGATGAATCCGATGCCTTCAAACACGGCACGCTGGTTGAAGGGGTCGGGCGACAGATAGCCATCCAGGTTGCCGGCACGCAGGTTGGCCACCATCTCCGGCGGCGGTACGACGCGGATTTGGATGTCGACATCCGGGTCGAGGCCAAATTCAGCCACGTAGTAACGCAACAGGAAATTATGCATCGAATATTCAAATGGCACGCCGAAGGTAAAGCCCTTCCACTGCGCCGGATCGCGCTTATCCATATGTTCGTTGGACAGAACGATGGCCTGCCCGTTGATGTTTTCAACGGCGGGCATGATGTAGGGCGTCGCAACCGATCCTGCCCCAAGTGTCATCGCCAAGGGCATCGGCGTCAGCATGTGGCTGGCGTCATATTCGCCAGACAGTGACTTGTCGCGAGCCACCGCCCACCCGGCGGTCTTGATGACCTGGGCATTCAGACCATAGCGTTCGTAAAAGCCCAATGGCTGCGCCATGATGATCGGTGTTGCACAGGTGATCGGCACGAAGCCGATGTTCAAATCCGTTTTCTCCGGTGGGCCAAGGTTGTCGAGGATCGCGGCTTTCGCCTCATTCATCGGAAAGACGGAAGCAAGTGCTGCGGCCATTGTCGTCCCGCCCATCATGCCCATGAACGACCGTCGGCCAATGTCGCTTTGTCCAAAGACAGAACGCACGATCGCACTTTCGACAGCGCGTTCCATCATACCTTCGCTTGTGGTCAGGTCTGGACCACCTTCCCGCGCGACAGCCGAAGTGACGCAACCCGCGCAGCCACAGTCCGCGCCATGTCGCAGGTCAGTTTCAGATGAATATGGATCCCCGAGGCTTTTTACTGTCATTTCGATCACTCCTGTCAAACGTTGGAACAATGGTCGCTTGGGACAGTTTTGAACGGAATGGTCTTCTGCAATAAAACAAAAATTGAGTTTTTTGATTAAATACAAGGCATTATAGGCTATCGTCCAAGGCTCATGGTTACGATATTTCGTAAATTACGATTTTTCGTATTGCGTATGATTGCGTGTTGGTCTTCGCTCCCCCAATGACGCAACACGATACAATTGTTGATTCCCGGTTGGCGGGCGCATTTGGTGCAACCCTGATCCTGGACCTTGATACGGACCGAATTCTGGCGGCGACCCAAGAGGCGCGGCAGCTTTTGCAAGATGATGCCCTGATAGGATCGCGCTTTTCAGAACTTGTGCACGATGACATCCCTCACATGATCCTATTCGTGGATGAAGTGATGTACCGGGGCACCGCCTGGACCCGCCGGATCACGTTGCAGACAAGGGTGGGTGAACCGATCAACTGCGAAATCAACGGGCGGATTGATCAAAACACGCTGATCCTTCACATCACCGATCTGGCCGCACTTGAACGCCGCGCCGAAGCCGTGCGCTCGGCTACATTCTACAGCGGGGGTATTCATGAATGGCAACGCGCGCAGGCTTTCTTTTCGGAACTTGAACAACAAAACCAGTTGATCCTGAATGCGGCAGGCGAAGGGATTTACGGGGTTAATGCAGATGGCAAAACAACCTTTGTGAACCGCGCCGCCCAGGAAATGCTGGGCTGGACGAACGAAGACCTGCTGGGCGAGGATATCCACAGCAAAATCCACCACCACCATCTGGACGGCGAACATTATCCGTCACACGAGTGCCCGATCTATCAGTCTTTCCGCTACGAGCAGGTCAACCGGATCGAGGATGAGGTGTTCTGGCGTAAAGACGGCAAGCCGATCCGCGTCGAATATGTCTCGACCCCGATTTACGAGGGGCAAGTCCTGGCCGGTGCCGTTGTCATCTTTCGCGACATCACGGAACGGTGGGAAAACGAGCGTAAACTGCGTGACGCGATGGATCAGGTTGCCGCGTTGCGTGACCGTCTGGAACAGGAAAATGCCTATCTGCAAGAAGCGATCAGCATCGAACGCGCGCATCATGACGTGGTCGGCCAATCCCCGGCGATCAAACAGATCCTGCAACGGGTCGAGATGGTATCGCGCACGCAGGCCAACGTCTTGATCACCGGCGAAAGCGGGACAGGCAAGGCAATGATCGCATCTGCGATCCATAACGATAGTGACAGGCATCGCCGCCCTTTGATCCATTTCAAATGTGGTTCAGTCACCCCGGATATGTTTGAGCGCGAACTTTTCGGCCAGGTGCGCGGCGCGTTTCCCGGCGCGTTGCGCGACAAACCGGGCAAGTTGGAGCTTGCGCATGGCGGAACACTCTATCTGGACGAGATCGCAGATATCCCGCTGGAACAACAAGGCCAGTTGCTGGATGCGCTGCAAAGCCGGATGGTCACACGGTTGGGCGATGATCGCGCCCGAAGCCTGGAATTGCGCGTCGTTGCATCGACAAGCCGCAACCTTGACCGTGAGGTGCAGGCCGGACGGATGCGTGCAGAGTTGGTATTTTTTCTCAACGTTTTTCCGATCCATTGCACGCCCTTGCGCGAACGTCCTGACGACATTCCGCTATTGGCGGCGCATTTTCTGAAGCTGGTGTGCAAGCGCCTCAGCCGAATACCGCCCATCATTACCGAGGGAACGATCAAGACTTTGCAGCAATACGACTGGCCGGGGAATGTCCGCGAGCTTGCCAACGTGATCGAGCGCGGTGCCATCGTGTCGCGCACTGACAAACTGTTGGTGGACATCCACCCTGTTTCCGCCCCCTCCACACGCAGGATTACAACCCTGCTTAGCGAGGCTGATGGCGAGCAAATCCGCGTGGCCAATACAATCGCTTGCCTGCAAGAGGCCAAAGGGCGCGTTTCAGGACCGAACGGCGCGGCGGCACTGTTGGGGGTAAAGCCGACGACCCTCTATTCCCGAATAAAGACGCTTGGTTTGACGCCTGACGACTGGGCTTAGGGGTTTGTTGCTGCGGCATTGCCTCACTTAGTTGTCCGGCTTGACCAATCGCAATTAATTCCATTATTCACGAAATATGGAATCAATACTCATTGATCGACTCTCGACCCTCAGCCACCCGCAACGGATGGCTATTTTCCGTCTTCTCATGCGGCGCTGTCCAGATGCGTTACCTGCGGGGGAAATCACCGCCACTCTTGGCCTCAAGGCCAGCACCGCGTCTGTCTACCTTTCGGCGCTGACCCAAGCGGACCTGATTTCGCAGCGACGCGACGGGACGCGATTGCTCTATGCCGTCAATCTGGACGCCGCGCGCGATGTCGTCGCGGGCCTGTTTGTTGATTGCT
>CBDTVH010000084.1:0-7680 GCA_965363665.1 uncultured Yoonia sp.
CGAACCGCCCCAGATTAGCCAATAGGCGATGAACGGGTAGAGTGCGGTGAAGATCAGCAACTTGCGTGGCAGATCAAAGAACAGCACCGGTGCCGCCGCAAAGAACAGCAGGATGAACGCCAGCCCCGGACGCCAATACAGGTCTGACGGATATTGGAAACCAAACAACAGCTGGTTCCAGCGTTCGGCCAGAACAGCAAAACAAGCGCCGGTGGTACCTTGAAGAATATCACGGCACTCCGCCAGACTGGATGTCGTCCAGATGCCATTCAGCATCCACGGCACAGTGCCGCTCAGGATCATGTAGATGGCCAGAAACGCAAGGATCGTCAGGACACTATTGGCGGGTGTCGCGAACAGGTTGTCCTTGATCCATTTCATCGGACCCGCTGCATTTGGCGGCGGCGGCATTGCAGGGACGTCTTTGGTGCGAACGAACGCGACTGTACGATCAACCATGACCTAGCGCTCCTTCAGTTTGATTGCATTGTTGTAGACGTTGATCACCGCTGAGATCAGCAATGAAATCGTAAGATAGAACAGCATCAGCAAAAGGATGCACTCAATCGCACGGCCCGTCTGGTTCAACGTGATACCACCCAGGGTCGCCGTGACGTCGGCATAACCGACAAGGATCGCCAGCGACGAGTTCTTGGTGATGTTCAGATACTGCGAAATCAGCGGTGGAATGATGACGCGCATCGCTTGCGGCAGAACCACAAGGCTCATGATGCGGCGCGGACGGATACCCAATGCCGCAGCAGCCTCGGTCTGGCCCTTGGACACCGCCAGAATACCGGCACGCACGTTTTCGGCAATGAAGGCGCCGGTATAGATCGACAAGGCGAACCAAAGCGCGATCAGCGGCCCACCGACCTGGATGCCGCCTGAAAAGTTGAAGCCGGTCAGTGCCGGAATATCAAAGCGCAGGCCAAAGATCACGAACACGGCGCTCAGCGGCAAAAACCAAATCGCAAGGTTGGTCAAAAGTGTCGCGGGGCGGACACCGGTCGCTTCCTGAATACGCGTGGCACGCGCCGTGACCGCACGCGTTCCCAGAAATGAGCCGACCAGCACGGCGATGACCATCAACAAGTCGATGCCACCACCGAAGCCGCGCTCAAAATAAGGAAGGGGGATATAGACACCACGATTGGTGACAGCGGAAATGCCAAGGAACATCGTCGCAGACGGGTCGTCACCGCGGAATTCCCTGGGCGCAGGCGCAACGGCAATCATGATCGTAAAGATGATCAGGATCCAGATCAGAACCGGAATATTGCGGAAAATCTCGACGTAGACGGCCATCAGCTTGCGGACCAGCCAGTTGTTTGACAAGCGCAACACCCCGGCAAGAACGCCGAATATCGTGGCGGTCACACAAGCCAGGAACGCAACAAGCAGCGTATTGAGAACACCGACAAAGGCGGCGCGCAGGTTCGTTGACTGGCTGGTATAGTCGATCAGGCGCTGGTTGATATCATAGCCGGCAGGCGCACCCAAAAAGGAAAAGTCGATATCAAGACCTTGCGCGGCAAGGTTGGTGAAAAGGTTGTTGATCAGATAGCCGATGGCCAATGCCAGAACGATGAACGCGATTGCCTGGAACGTATAGGACCGATAGCGCGTGTCGTTGATCAGCATCGACGGGCGAAAGGCCCCCCGCGGCGGGTCTGTAATCGACGTCATAGGAATTTCCCCGTTGCTTCGACGCTTTTTGGTTTGGTTGCTTTTGCAACTCGTTTGCGCCGATTTCTGTGGTCGTCTTGGTGAAAGGGCGCGGTCGTAACCGCGCCCTCTGGCCTTCTAGATTTTCCTTAACGGAATGGTGGAGAGTAGAGCAGACCACCATCTGTCCACTGCGCGTTCAGACCACGCGCCAGACCGATTGGTGTGTTCTCACCGATGTTCTTTTCGAACAACTCGCCGTAGTTGCCGCCAGCGGCAATCGCGTTCTTGGCCCAATCTGCTTCCAGACCCAGCATCGCGCCCAGCTCACCTTCAGTACCCAGCAGGCGGTTCACTTCGGGGTTGCCTGTCGGTGCGGCTGCCAGCTCTTCGACATTGGCGGATGTGACACCCAGCTCTTCAGCGGCGATCAGTGCGTTCAATGTCCAACGAACGATGTCACCCCAGTCGTTGTCGCCGTGGCGGACAAGCGGGCCGAGTGGCTCTTTGGAAATGATCTCTGGCAGCAGAACGTGGTCGCCAGGGTTTTCAAAGGATGCACGTGTCGCAGCCAGACCGGATGCGTCAGTTGTGTAGACGTCGCAGGCGCCAGCAAGGTACTGCTGCTGTGCTTCGGCGTTCGTTTCGATTGGAACCGGCTCATAGCTGATGCTGTTGGAACGGAAGAAATCCGCCAGGTTCAGCTCGGTCGTCGTACCGGTCTGGATGCAGACAGTCGCGCCATCCAGGTCTTTCGCGGAAGAAACACCAAGGTCACGTGGCACCATAAAGCCCTGACCATCGTAGTAGTTGATCCCGACGAATTCGAACTTCAGATCGACGTCGCGGCTGAATGTCCATGTCGTGTTGCGCGCCAGCATGTCGATCTCGCCGGATGCCAGCGATGTAAAGCGTGTCTTGCCCGTTGTAGGAACGAACTCAACAGCGTCAGAATCGCCAAGAACAGCCGCAGCAACCGCGCGGCATACGCCAACGTCAAAACCGGTCCATACGCCGTTCGCATCTGGCGATGCAAAACCAACGAGACCCGTCGTCACGCCACAGTTGAGTGTGCCACGCTCTTTGACGTCATCCAGTGTTGCGGCGGAAGCCATGCTTGCAGCAAAGCCAGCAACAGTGAGTGCGCCATAAAATGCGGTTTTTTTCATTTTTACCTCTTCCTGAGTTTCCACCCCATTAGGGTGGCCAATTTTTATCCCGTCCCGATAGACAGTCATGATGAATGAGAAGGACCCTCCCAACTCAATGCGCCAAGACTTTGGTTATTCTGCCATAGAGTCAAGAGCGGCAGGCGCAAAACAACAGGCAAATGTCGCGAAATTAGGCGTTTTTTCGTGATTTCGCCGTGAACAGTGCGTTTCCATTACGGCAGCGAAAATCGGTAAAACCGTTCGGCATCCAAAAAGGCCGTTTTCTTGGTCAGCTCGGCCGCGGCGGCCTCTTCATCCTCGCCCCATTGCGCGATTTGCCAATGTTCATCTATGCGCGAAAGCGCCCATGCGTCCTCAACTGCGATTGCATTTTTGGTAACGGCAAGTGCCAGCACAAGCGACCCGGACAGGCTGATCAGATCATGCACACCGGCCAGGGCAAAGTCATTGAACGCCGCAACTTCAGCGGTCAGCCTGTCCAGCGCATCAGGCTTTTGCGTCACATGCATCACGCCTTCCCCAACGAAAAGACGCGCACCAAATGTATCGGCGGCCCAGTCCAGCATGGGATCCCAGCCTTCGGATTGCAACTTGATCAACCCTTCGGGTCCTGCGGCGCGATAGCAAAGCAAGTCGCTGTCACCATATTCCGCAAGCAAAGCAATCACTTCAGCGCGTTGCGTACGCACTTTGTCAATCGCTGCATTCGCACCGCGTGTGACCGGCATCGTACGTGGATCAACAAGCTTTTCCTGCGCGTCCCATTCTTGTGCAATGGCGTCTGCCATCATGGGCGTCGGCACTACCAGCGGCGCTTTTGCGGGCGTGCGCACCGGGCGTCCATCCAGCTTTACGGTAAATCCACCGTCACATTCCTCGGTCTGCGCCTGTTTCCAGAACCGTTTGGGTTGCCAGTCACTCATCTTTCAAGACCCTATCAGTTGATCCACGGCACCTGAGAGGGCCGCAAAATCTTCAATCATGGCATCAGCTTGCAGGGTATCCGCCGCGTGATAGCCCCATGTCACGCCGATCTTCTTGATGCCCGCCGCCCGCGCCATGTCCATGTCATAGGTCGTATCACCCAGCATGACAGCCTTCTGCGGTGCAACGCCTGTCTCATTCAACGCCGTCAGGATCATCGAGGGGTTCGGCTTTGACGGATGATGATCAGCCACCTGTTCCGAGTGAAACACACCCGTCAGCCCGTGCCGCTCCAGCACCTTGTCCAGACCGCGCCGCGACTTGCCCGTCGCCACCGCCAAAAGCGTGTGATCCTGCGCGCGCAACAGATCCAGCGCGTCCATCGCACCCGGAAACAACGGGCCCATCTCCTGATTGTCGGAACGCAGGCTGACAAAGGCATCCTTGTACGCGTCAACCAGCCGCATGCGTTGTGCCGCATCCGTGTCCGGGCAAAGGACAACAAACGCCTCGGCCAACGAAAGCCCGACAATGGACAACACGGTCGCCCGATCCGGCAGCATCAGCCCTTCGGACTGAAACGCCAGCGTCATCGCCGCCATAATCTCGGCCTGACTGTCGACAAGCGTGCCGTCGACGTCAAAGATCACCAGTCGCAGATCACTCATCAGGCATATTGAACGGATCGACAGGCGCGTGGCCCACAACCCAACCCACGAAATCCCAGGTGTTCTGCATATGCTCTGGCAGAGGTGCGGTCAGATGCAAGGTTGCACCGGTGGCAGGGTGCTCAATCGTCAGACTGCGCGCATGCAGATGCAGCTTGCGCCCGATCTCGCTGCCCATGCCAGCGCCCCAACCATCGCCCAGATTTTCCTGACTGGACCCACCATATTTACCATCACCGACAATCGGATGTCCGATCTCGGCCATATGCGCGCGCAACTGGTGCGTCCGGCCAGTGATCGGCACCAGGGCACACCACGCGGCACGACTGGCCAGCGTATCCATCACGGCATAATCCGAGGTCGCACGCTTTGCCCCCTCAACGCTGTCCATATCTCGCGGATGCACACAGCGCATCTTTTCGTTCTCGCCACCGCGCCCGTGACCGGGGGCTTTCACCAGACCGTACTTGATCGTTCCTGCGCGCGGATGGGGAACCCCGGCAACAGCCGCCCAATAAATCTTGCGCGTCTCACGGTGCTTGAGGTTTTCGGTCAATTGCTTGGCCATCATGCGGGTGCGGGCCAGCAACAGAACGCCAGAGGTATCCTTGTCCAACCGATGCACCAAACGCGGCTTTTCGTCATAATCGAACATCAACGCTTCAGCGAGGCCATCAACATGACGGGTCGTATTCGTACCGCCCTGCGTGGCCAAACCATGCGGCTTGTTGATCGCGATGATATGGTCGTCCTTGTAGATCACACAGGACTGGATCAGCTTGGCATCCGCCTTGGTCACACCATGCTTGGCGAGCGAGGCCGCAGCAGCCGCCTCTTCCTCGGTCGGCAGTGGGGGGATACGCACCTTTTGCCCCACCTCAACGCGCGAATTCGATTTCACGCGGCCGCCATCCACGCGCACCTCACCCTTGCGACACATCTTTTCGATGCGGCCCTGGGTCAGATGCGGGAACAGGCGACGCAGATAGCGATCAAGACGCTGGTCGCCATCATCGGGGCCGATCACACGGGTTTGCACGCCGCTCATGTTGTTAATCCTCTCGCGATCCAAAGACCCAGCGCACAGGCCAAAACGGACAGTACCAGCGATGCCAGAACGTAGCCGCCCGCGGCTGTCACGCGTCCTTCTTCCACCAATCGCAGCGCATCCAGCGTGAAGGCGGAAAATGTCGTGAACCCGCCCAGAACACCGGTCATCAGGAATGGCAACCAATGCTGCAATCCACGATCCGCCAGATGCACCCAGATCAACCCGATGGCGAAGGAACCAATCACATTCACAGCCAGCGTTCCCAACGGAAAGGCCACGACCAATCCCACGAGGTATCGCAGCACAGAGCCAAGCGCCCCGCCAAGGGCCACAGAGATCACAGGTGTCATCATGCGGGTGCTGTGGCGTCTCTGCGCGTGATTGTCAATTCTTGCCACGCTTGGCACGCAGCCCGGCAAAGAAATCGACGCGCTTTTTCAACTCACGCTCAAACCCGCGATCGACGGGCACGTAATAGATGCCGCGCTTCATCGTCTCGGGAAAATAGTTCTGCCCGCTGAACCCATCCTCGGCGTCGTGGTCATAGTTATAGCCAGCCCCGAACCCCTGTTCCTTCATCAGCGTCGTCGGCGCATTCAGGATATGCGCAGGCGGCGGTTCGGACCCGGTTTTCTTGGCGGCTGCAACGGCACCCTTATAGGCGACATAAGTCGCATTCGATTTCGGGGCGAGCGCCAAATAAGTCACCGCCTGCGCCAACGCCAACTCGCCTTCGGGCGAGCCCAACCGCTCATAGGTTTCCCAAGACTGCAAACAGACCGCCTGCGCCTGCGGATCGGCCAGCCCGATATCCTCAACCGCCATACGGGTGATGCGACGCGCCAGAAAACGCGGGTCCTCACCCCCAGCCAGCATACGGGCGAACCAATAAAGGGCCGCATCCGGGTCCGACCCACGCACGGATTTATGCAAGGCGCTGATCAGGTTGTAATGCTCATCCCCTGATTTGTCGTACTTCACCGCACGCTTCATCAAACGCTTGGTCAGATCATCCGTGGTGAGCTTGCCGTCGGTCTTCCACGCACTGATCTGCTCAATCAGATTGAGCAGCGCACGCCCATCCCCATCCGCCATCTCCAACAGCGCATCGCGCGCCGGGCCATCCAAGGGCAAGGCTTTCCCCAACTCCTTTTCCGCCCGCTGCGCCAGCAGTTCGAGGTCCTTGAGGTTAAGCCGCGTCAGGATAAACACCTGAGACCGGCTGAGAACAGCGGCGTTCAACTCAAAACTGGGGTTCTCGGTGGTGGCCCCAACCAACAGGATCGTGCCATCCTCCATGTAAGGCAAAAACCCGTCCTGCTGGGCTTTGTTGAACCGATGAATCTCATCGACAAACAGCAGCGTACCCTTGCCATTCTGGCGGCGTATCTTGGCGGCCTCGAACACCTTGCGCAATTCCGGCACACCGGTGAAAATCGCGCTTATCTGGACAAAATGTAGGTCGGTTTCATCAGCCAACAAACGGGCAATCGTCGTCTTGCCCACACCGGGCGGACCCCAGAAGATCAGCGACGACAACGACCCAGACGCCAACATGGTCCCCAAAGGCGCATCCGGTCCCAGCACCTGTTGCTGACCAATGACCTCTGACAAGGTCTTGGGCCGCAACCGATCCGCCAGCGGGCGCGGGCCTGCGGGGGTATCGGATGAGGTGCTGTCGAAAAGATCGGCCATGATGAGCAAAGGTATGTTGGGAGCGCAGCATTATTGCAAGGTATCACCTGTGACGGGCTTCTCCGAGAACCCAATCAGGTCGGCTGTACGGGACAAACCCGACTTTGTTCAGACAAAACCCAAAGTCTACTTTGTGGAGCGCAAAACGGAATGTCACCTATCCAACCTGCTCATAGATCAAGAGCCGTCATCAGTCTGGATAAGTCCAGAGCTTTGTGTCGGCTTGGATAGCTGCTACAACTTTTTCGGCCCGAGCCAATGCAGCTTGAAATGGGCCGCCCAACCCCATGTATTCCACTTCGATTTCAGCTAAGTAGCTTGCAACATCGGACGCGGCTTCGCCGGGCTGGGTATTTCTTCGTTCCTGTCAGTGTAGAAGAACTTGAACGGTGTTTGGAGGAATCAACTGTTGTCAAGGGGCAGGTGGTTGAAACGGCTGAACTGAAAGCTATCCGGGAGTCCGTCCTACGCATCAGAATGAGCGACGGGCTACAGCTCCCCG
>CBDTVH010000085.1:0-7595 GCA_965363665.1 uncultured Yoonia sp.
CCGCTGCGTCAGTTGTTTAAGCTTGGCATCGGCCAGGCGGCGTTCGCGCAGGTTGAGGAACATGCCGGTCATGAAAACGGCGATCAGGGCCGCGACGGCAATGGCCACGATATAATAGCTGGTGTTTCTGATGCGGCGTTCCACATCGGCGCGCGCAGCTGCGACGTTTTCCAGCACATCGTCAATGAAAACGCCCGTGCCGATCGCCCAACGCCAATCCTGCAACCCGTTGACATAAACGATCATCCGCTCGGTCGCTCCGGTCGAGGGTTTGGGCCAGTCAAAGCTGTGATAGCCGCCGCCGGTGCGCGCGATGCGGATCAATTCATCGGTGATCGGGGTTCCGTTGAGGTCTTGCAGGCCCGTCCAGTTCTTGCCGATCAGATAGGTCTGGCGCGGGGCGACAAGGTTGTTGCCTTCGTAATCAAACACAAAGAAATAGCCGTCCTGCCCGTAAAGCATTGCCGCCAATTCGCGACTGACCGCCAGTTTTGCGTCCTCGTCATCGGGGGCGGCGCGCCCGTAGGTGTTCACGACCGCCGTGCGCGCGATTGACAGATAGTTTTTCAGTTCCTCGCGTTTGGTTTCGATCAGCTGCGCTTCCAATGCCTGAATTTCGCGCTCGGCAAGCTGGCGGGACTGGGCGCTGACGACCAACGTTATCAGGAAGACGGCACCAATCAAAGGCAGCGTGGCCAGAAGAAACACCTTCTGTCCATAACTGATTCTGATCATGTCACGTAAACGCGAAAACAGGGCTGCCATGGTTGATCGTTAGCCAAGAATCACACGCGAATCAAATGCCAAGACGCAAAGGTTTACGCGAAAGTCACCTCTGTTAGCGCCGGAACATTTAGTGAAATTGGTTAGAAAAAGTGACAAAAGCGCGCATTATACGCAGTACTACGTATTTCGCTTGTTACGCCGCCGCGCTAGTGTCCCGGCACGAAATCCATCTGTGGGCACGTGGAGGTGTCTCGCATTGATGTAACACCCGGGAGGTAACTTTATGGATCGTCGTTCATTTCTTAAGAATTCAGCACTTGGTGGGTCTGCTGCCGCAGCGACAGCACTTGCTGCACCTGCGTATGCGCAGGGCAACCGCACGCTGACACTTGTGACAACATGGGGCCGTGGCCTTGCTGGTGTGCATGATGCCGCACAGCACGTCGCGGATTCGATCACCGCAATGTCCGGTGGTTCACTGACAATCGACCTCAAAGCGGCTGGCGAACTTGTCGGCGCGTTCGAAGTCTTTGACGCGGTCACATCCGGTCAGGCCGATATGTACCATGGCGCGGACTACTACTTTGTCGGTCAGCACCCAGGCTATGCGTTCTTCACGTCCGTGCCATTCGGCATGACCGCACAGGAACTGGCCAACTGGTACTACCACGGCGAAGGTCAGGGCTTCCATGACGAGCTGGGCTCGATCTTTGGTCTGAAATCCTTCCTTGCCGGTAACACAGGTCCACAGGCCGGTGGCTGGTTTGCCCGCGAAATGACGGGTCCTGAGGATTTCCAGGGTCTGAAATTCCGCATGCCGGGTCTTGGTGGTGAAGCGCTGGGTCGTATGGGTGCATCCGTCCAGAACCTGCCAGGTGCAGAAGTGTACCAGGCGCTGGCCTCCGGCGCGATTGACGGGACCGAGTGGATCGGCCCATGGGCTGACGAAAAGGCCGGTTTCCAGGAAATCACCAAGTTCTACTACACTGCCGGTATGCACGAGCCGGGCGCTGGTCTGTCCCTTGCAACCAACCTTGATGTGTGGGAAAGCCTGAGCCCTGAGCACCAGAAGATCGTCGAGATCGCTTCCGGCGAAGCACACCAGTGGAACCTTGCCCAGTTCCTCAACAACAACGGTGCCGCATTGCAGCGTTTGCAGGCTGGTGGCGTGCAGGTTCTGGAATTCAACGATGCGATCTGGGATGCGATGGGTACGGCCGCGTCAGAAACGATGGACCAGTATGCCGGTGACGACATCTATGATCGTATCCGCGCAAGCTACAACACTTCCATGGCAGCGTCTTCGGGCTGGATTCAGCAATCCGAAGGGACATACCGCGCACAGCGTGACCGCGTGATGGGCTAAGGCCCGGCGGCGGATCATGTATGACGTGATCCAGATCATAGTGAAGGCCCGATGCCCTTGGCATAAGGGCCTTCACGACAGGTGATGCCAGGGGGGCATCCAGACTAACTTCCGCGAAGGGGAAAACGCATGGGCCTGGGCGATGCATGGGGTGGAAACGCGATAGGGTGGTTCTTTGGCAACCTGATCGACGCGTTCTACAACTTCTTTTACGCACTCTTTAATCCCGGATCATGGCTGTCCTGGCTGCCCACGATCAACGGCGCCATGGAGGACGAGCAGAAAGAAGCGCTGATGCGCTTTATCTACTACGGTGCCTCGGTCGAGTTCTTCTTTGTCATCTTTGCGATCTTCCTGATCGTCACAATCATCGGTTTTATCAACAACAACTTCATGTGGGGCTGCGTGCGCGGCCTTGAAGGGTTTGCCAATGTGGTGGGCCGGACGGCTGCCTGGGCGGGCCTGTTGATGGTGCTGCAACAGGTCGTGATCATCTTCATGCAGCGGGTCTTTGCGGTGTCCGAAATCGGGATCGGCTTTGGCGTGACGTTTACCAAGGACGTCAGCTGGTGGTCGGAAGAGCTTAAGCTTTATAACGCGATGATCGTCACGCTGTGCGCGTCCTACACGTTCGTTCAGGGCGGCCATGTGCGCGTCGATCTTGTGTATTCGGCAATCAGTTACCGCGCCAAGCGGGTGGTCGACATGATCGGGTCGCTGGTGCTGATGGTGCCTGCGGCGATCCTGACATGGCTTTATGGCTGGTTCTTCCTGTGGCGGCATCTGGTGGTGCCGAACCCATCGGCGTCCGATACGCTGGACCGGTTGCTGACCAAAGCCCGCGCGCTGCGCTGGAATATCGAAACCATCGGGTTCTCGCCCAACGGGTTCAATGCCTACTTTTTGTTCAAGGTTCTCCTGGTGGTCTTTACCGCGATGATCCTGTTGCAGGCGGTCGCCTTCTTCTACCGCTCGTATCTTGAGTGGAAAGAGGGCCCGGAAAGCGAAGGCAAATTCCTCGACAAAGACAAGCTTGGCGATGACACCGCCGAACTTGCCGCAAAAATTCACTAAGTTAGGGCGTTAGATACATGCTTTTCGGATTAGATGGCATCGAAGTCGGTATCATTATCGTCTTTCTCACATTGTTTGCAGGGATCCTGTCAGGCTTCCCTGTGGCGTTTGCAATCTCAGGCTCTGCCGTGATTTCGTTCGCGATTATCGCGGCGCTGGATAGCTCGGGTCTGTTGATCCACGCGGCGGTCGATACCGGATCGAGCGAATATGCAGCCCTGATCCGCGAAGGGGTCAGACCGGACGCCATATCGGTGTTCCGATACCCCGAATTGCCGCGTTACGAGGACGTGCTGTTCCCGCAAGGCTGGGAAGTGGCGCTGGACCGCAACATCGGCTTCATGGTCAACCGCATGAACGAACGCGTTCTGGCAGGCCAGTCGATTGAAACGCTGCTGGCCGTGCTGATGTTCGTGATGATGGGGATCGTGCTGGAGCGGTCGCGCATCGCGGATGAATTGCTGACCACGATGGCAAAGGTCTTTGGCCCGCTGCCGGGTGGTCTGGCTGTATCCATCGTGATCGTGGGCGCGTTCCTTGCTGCCTCAACCGGGATCGTGGGAGCGACTGTTGTGACCATGGGTCTGCTGGCGTTGCCGACGATGCTGAAGAACGGGTATTCGCCGCAGCTTTCAACCGGTGTCATTGCGGCATCCGGTACGCTGGGACAGATCATTCCACCATCTATCGTGATCGTGCTGTTGGGCACGCTGGCGGGCGATCTGTATTCTGCCGCACAGGAAGAGCGCGCGCAGCTTGCCGGGTGTTCGGATGCGCTGACCTTCTTGGGTGAACCCGCGGTCGTGTCCGTCGGGACGCTGTTTCAGGCGGCCCTGTTGCCAGGTATCATGCTGGCGGCCCTTTATGCCGGTTACGCCTTTATCTTCGCGCTGATCAACCCATCCAAAGCCCCGCCTGTGCAGTTCGCAGACAGCACCGGCGGAGAGGTCATTACACGCAACGACAGCTTTACATGGTTCCTTGCGGTGCCAGTGGGGATCATCGGTCTGGCGATTGGCATGGGGCAGACCAACCTTGTCGGATCGCAGTCGGTGATCGTTGACAGTTTCACAGCGTCTGGCCAGACCGCATCGCTGCGAACCCGCGTCAGCCCGGAATGTGCGGCTTCCATGCAGGAATTGCATGGCGAAGAAGCCTGGCAGCAGGCGCTTGCTGAACAGGAAGCCATCGACAACGCAGGCGGCGTTGAACAAGCGCGCGAATTATCACCCGAAGAACGTGCTGAGCGTGTCTTGCAACGGGTTGATGCAGCAGCACCCATTGGATCGGGCATTGCAATCTTTGCCGTTCTGATGGCCCTGATGCTGGCGATTGCGCGTGGTGTGGCGCCAAGCGCCGATGCGCGGCCCCTGATTGTTGGTGCCGTTGGTGTGGGGTTGGTCCTGTTGACCGATATCCTGATCATCTCGCCGCTGACGACACCGGGACAAACGACGCTGTTGCTGGCAATTCCTGTTCTGGTCGCCTTTTACGGGTTGCGCTTTGCGGCCAAATTGCTGGCCGGGAATGAGATTTTGCGCGTGGTCTTCCCGCCGCTGGTTCTGATTATCGCGGTGCTGGGCTCAATCCTTGGAGGTATCACCAACCCGACCCCGGCGGCGGCGTTGGGTGCCGGTGGTGCGATCCTGCTTGCGGCCTATCGCAAGCGTCAGGATCAGGGACGGTCGGGACGCATGGTGTTGCTGACGGCCGCCGCGATTGTGGTCATGCTGTTGATTGGCACCAACTTTGACATGCGCCTTGGGCAAGAGGTGGTGCTGTTCGAAAACCGATTGGCCTATATCGCGGCATTCGGGTGCTTCTTGTTCGCACTCTTTGGTTTGCTGTGGTCGTGCTGGGTTCTGGTCGCGGGCGGTGTGCTGGCACCTGTTGTGCGCGAAACGGCGAAAGTGACGTCGATGGTGTTTACCATCCTGATCGGGTCGCAACTCTTGAACCTTGTGTTGATCTCATTCGGGGGCGAGCATTACATCCAGCAGTTCCTGCGGTCGTTCGACAATGAATGGACCGTGTTCCTGCTGGTGATGCTGGTGCTGTTCCTGTTGGGCTTCGTGCTTGATTTTCTTGAGATCATCTACATCGTCATTCCGATTGTGGGGCCGGTCATTTACGGCGGCACCTTCGACCCCAAATGGGTGACCATCATGATTGCGGTAAACCTGCAAACATCGTTCCTGACGCCGCCCTTTGGCTTTGCCCTGTTCTATCTGCGCGGGGTTGCGCCCAAGTCGATTACCACAGGGCAAATCTACAAGGGCGTGATGCCATTCATCGGTATTCAGGTCTTTGGATTGCTGTTGCTGGCATTTTTCCCGGCGGTCGTGACGATTGTACCGAACCTGCTGAACTAAGGGCAGGGGCCATATCTGACGAAACAGGGCGGTGCCGATGGCACCGCCCTGTTTCGTTTGTCTTGGTGAAATCAGCTGCGCCCGTCGGGCAAATTGATCCGCGCCACCTGTTCGGCAATCGGATCGGTTGAAAGCGGGTGCATATCGGCGGTAAAGGCAGCCGGGTCGGTGACCGCGTTCCATAGGCCGTCGCGATATACCTCAAGCCCTTTGAACTTGGCCTTGTAATCCATCTTGGGGCTGCCGGGCACCCAATAGCCCAGATAGACGTATGGCAAACCCAGTTCACGGGCGATGGCGATATGATCAAGGATCACATAAGTGCCAAGCGACAGCTTGTCATTGGCAGGATCAAAAAACGAATAGACCATCGACAACCCGTCATCGAGGATATCCGTCAGGCACACCGCGGTAAGATCTGTTTCATTTGTGTATTCGATCAATCGGGACCGGATCGGGGTTTCCTCGACCATGGCGGCAAATTCGAACATGTCCATGTCGGCCATACCGCCCGTGGCGTGGCGCCCGTCAAGGTATTCGCGGAACAGGGCGTATTGCTCTTCCGTGGCCCAGGGCGATGTGGCGCGGCGGTCCAGATGGCCCGCGCGCCGTGCTACCCTGCGCTGGCTGCGCGTGGGTGCGAATTTATTGACGTCGATCCGGGCCGACATGCAGGCCGAACACTCGGCACAGGAGGGGCGGTAAAGCACGTTTTGCGACCGGCGGAACCCTTGTTTCGACAGGCTGTCATTCAGTTTGGTCGCCATGTCGCCTTGCAATGCGGTAAACAACTTCCGCTCCATCCTGCCCTCAAGATAAGGGCAGGGCTGGGGGGCAGTTACATAGAACTGCGGAGCAATGGGAAGCGTGTGGCGCATGCAAATTCCGGTCGGTTTCGCGAAAGCTTAACAATCTGTTCACCATAGGCCAAGCCCCCCGTATGTCGCATGCTTAACGGTAGGTGTTTATCGCCTCGGTGCCCAGAATAAGGTCGCTGAGGCCCTGGCCGCGCTGGGTGACAAACATCAGGATGACCGAGATCAGTTGCAGCGGGGCGACCGTGATGCTGATGGTGTAGCCAAGCGTGTGGGCAAAGGCCAAACCAGAGGTCATCGGTGCGCCATGCAGGTCGCGAAAGTGAATACCCACCATGCGCATGCCCCATGTCGACGATCCACCAGCCAGCGTGAACCAGCGATAGATAAAGCCGACAAACAGCATCAGCGCGGGAAAGAAAAAGATGCCGGTGAATGCCGTGAAGGGCAGAACCAATGCACACAGCATGGCGATCAGCACAACATCAAAGAGCCAGGCGATGCCGCGTTTGATGGTGACGCCGTCATAAAGACGCGGGTCAAAAGCGGGGGAGGTGGCGTAATCGGGCGATATGGTCATGTGAGGGCTCATTAAAGTGTTTGGGTCATAAGGGAAAGGTTGGCCCGCCGGGGACAGCGGGCCAACCTGGGGTCGGACCGGCGCTTATGCGGGCGCAGGACCGGTGTTTTCGTCGTCAGCTTCCGTCATCTTTTTGGCGCGGTCGTTCATGAACTGGTCGAACTCGGCCTTGTCTTTGGCTTCACGCAGACGCTTGAGGAAGGCCTCGAAGTTGTCTTGCTCTTCTTCCAGACGGCGCAGGGTTTCTGCCTTGTAGGCGTCAAATGCGCTGTTGCCGGATGATTTGCCCATGTGACGGGCACGGCTGCGGGTCATTGAATTGCAAGATGCGTTGAACATGCGTTTGCTCCAGATCATATAGGCCAGAAGGGCAAGGCCGATTGGCCAGAAGAAGATGAAACCGACAACCATGGCGGCGATCCATGCGCCTTTGCCACGCTCATCAAGCCAAGATTCGGCGCGGGCGAAAAAGCCGGGACGGTGATCCATAGCTATCGGGGACTGGGATGTGGCGGTGTTCATGGTTGGGTGCTCCTGAACTATCTGTTTGCGGTTGATGTGAATGCTCTTCACATGACAGATATCGGAGGTAAGGGCGCATCGTTCAAGCCTTAATGTAAATGTTTTTTACATTTACTTTTATTATTCAACAAAATCAGATC
>CBDTVH010000086.1:0-7581 GCA_965363665.1 uncultured Yoonia sp.
TGATGGGGTCCGAGGGCTATTTCATCAACCAGTTCCTTGTCACCCACACCAACAAACGCACCGACCGTTGGGGCGGGTCCTACGAAAACCGGATGCGCCTGCCAGTCGAAATCGTGCGCCGGGTGCGTGCCGCCGTGGGCACTGATTTCATTGTGATTTACCGGCTGTCGATGATTGATCTGGTCCCGAACGGATCGACCTGGGAAGAGGTCGTGCAACTGGCCAAAGCGATTGAGGCCGCTGGCGCGACGATCCTGAACACCGGCATCGGCTGGCATGAGGCGCGTATTCCGACGATTGCGACATCCGTGCCGCGCCGCGCCTTTACGTGGGTCACAAAGAAACTGATGGGCGAGGTGCAAATCCCTGTCATTACATCCAACCGTATCAACATGCCCGAAGTCGCCGAAGGCGTGCTGGCCGATGGCTGTGCAGATATGGTCAGCATGGCGCGTCCGTTCCTTGCCGATGCGCATTTCGTAGCCAAAGCCAAAGCGGGCAAGGCAGCCGAGATTGCCCCGTGTATCGCCTGCAACCAGGCCTGCCTTGATCATACCTTCAGTGGCAAGCTGTCGTCCTGTCTGGTCAACCCCCGTGCCTGTCATGAGACGGAGCTGACGATCGCGCCTGTCGAAGTGGCCAAAAAGGTCGCCGTTGTCGGCGCTGGCCCTGCGGGTCTATCGGCAGCAATTACAGCGGCTGAACGCGGGCATGCTGTGACGCTCTTTGACAAGGCCGAAGAGATTGGTGGCCAACTGAATATGGCCAAGCAGGTGCCCGGCAAGGAAGAGTTTTGGGGGCTGGTCGATTACTATCGCACGATGGTCGCCAAGGCGGGCATCACCTTGCAAATGGGCACGACCGCCTCGCCAGAGGCTCTGGCTGGGTTCGATGAGATCATCATCGCCACAGGCGTCGCCCCACGCGACCCTGCAATCCCCGGTCAGGATGGCCCGAATGTGCTGTCCTACATTGACGTGCTGCGCGGCAAGGCCGATGTCGGCAAGACCGTGGCAGTGATTGGTGCAGGCGGCATTGGTTTTGACGTGGCCGAATACCTTGTCACCGATGAAAGCCCGACCGAGGACCTGGATGAGTGGCTTGAAGAATGGGGTGTGGGCGACCCCGCGCAAACCCGAGGTGGATTGCGGCCAGAGGGGCCAAAGCCCGACGCGCCGGTGCGTCAGGTGACGCTGTTGCAGCGCAAAGCGGAAAAGCTGGGCAAACGGTTGGGCAAGACGACGGGGTGGATTCACCGCGCCGGGTTGCAGATGAAGAACGTGCAGATGGTCGGCGGCGTGAACTATGAAAAGATCGACGCTGACGGCCTGCATATCAGCCATGGCGAAGCGCGCGAAAACCCGCGGGTGATCGCGGCGGATACGATTGTGCTTTGCGCCGGGCAGGTGCCTGAACGCAGTCTGGCCGACGAACTGATCGCGCAGGGGCGCACTGTGCACGTAATTGGCGGGGCCGATGTGGCCGCCGAATTGGACGCAAAGCGCGCGATTGACCAGGGCACACGGCTGGCTGCGCAAATCTGACGATTGTGGATCAGGCGTCTTTGCCGGGCGGCAGCCCGTTCAGCCTGGCAACAAAATCAACCAGATGCGGCACGTAGTCTTCCGCCCCGTCGCCGCCCATGTTGATCGCGGCGGCAAAGGAATTCTTGATCGCTGCACCGACCGGGTTTGCCACCGACGCGTTATCGGCCATGCTCGCCAGATAGCGGGTATCCTTATAGGCATTGCTCAAGGTGAACTTATGCGCTTCCCGGTTTCCTTCCACGGCATAGTCCATGAAGGTCTGATAGAACCCGCAGTCCATCCGTGATCCGCGGATCACGCTGTCAAACTGATCCACGCTGATGCCAACCTTGCGCCCCACCGCCATCGCCTCGGAATAAAGTGCGGCATAGCCCAGAGAGAGGAAGTTGTTGAGCAACTTCATCTTATGCCCAAGGCCGGTCGGGCCCAGATGCACCGCAGATGTGGCCCAGCAATCAATCACCGGCTTGATGCGTGCAAAGGTGTCGTCAGAGGCACCAACCATGGTGCTCAACGCACCTTCCTCGGCCTGAGCGGGCGTACCGCCAAGCGGGGCATCGGCCAGATGACAGCCTTCTGTCTCCAGCATTGCCGCCAGTTTCTCGGTCGATGTGGGATCGGAGGTCGAGCAATCGACGATGACAGCGCCCTTGCGCAATCCAGGCATCAGGTCTGCGATGATGCCCTCAACCTGAGGAGAGCCGGGTGCGCAGATATGGATGATGTCAGAGCGCCCTGCCAGTGCCGCAAGATCAGCGGCCTCATGCGCGCCTTGCGCCACAAGACTGTCAACAGACGCGCGGTTCCGGTGCGCGATCACTGTCAGTGCGTAGCCGCCAGCCAGAATGTTCTTTGCCATGCCATGCCCCATCAGGCCGACACCGATGAAACCCACGTTTTCCTTGGTCATAACCGTCTCCTTGTGCTTTGTCGCGACCGCTATGACAGGGTCTATAGACGCTTCCGCAAAGATGGAAGGAACCTGCAATCTGCACTCTGATACGCGGAAAGCACCTTGCCGCAACCACACTTCATGTGGGTTTGCGCAGCAGTTTGGCGCTTGGCGGTTGGGATTTGTGACGCAATCCAGCGGCTGAATTGCGGCATGTCGGACAGGCGATAGGGCCCGAATCCCCTTAAAAACAAGCGAAATCGGCACAATTCGCTGTTTCCGCATCGGCATCAAAGCCGATTCATACCCCGGTATTGTCAGGCATTTGTCCCATTCCTGCCTGATTTCGTTGTCAGAGTGAGGACAACAATATCAAAATAACAGTGCTAGGACGTTTTTATGGATCGACTGACCGAAATGGAGGCCTTTGCCACTGTTGTGGATCAAGGTGGCTTCACGGATGCCGCCAAAAAGATGGGAATTTCCAAGTCCGCCGTTTCCAAGCACGTTTCCTCGCTTGAGGCCCGCCTTGGTGCGCGTCTGCTGAACCGCACGACCCGCCGCGTCAGCCCGACCGAGATTGGTTTGGCCTATTACGACCGTGCCCGCCGCGTTCTGAACGATGCAGGCGAGGCCGATGCGCTGGTGACGTCAATGCAATCCGCGCCCTCCGGTTTGTTGCGAATCAGCGTTGCGACCGATTTCGGCGTGAACCATCTGTCGCCGGTCCTGGGCGATTTCCTGAGTGAGTTTCCTGACATCACCGTCAACATGGCGCTGAACAACCGCTATGTTGAGCTGATTTCCGAAGGCTTTGATATGGCCGTCCGTATTGGTGAGCTGGAAGACAGCACGTTGCGCGCCCGCAAGCTGACCGAAACAACAAAACGCATGATCGCCAGCCCCGCTTATTTCAAGCAGTACGGCCGCCCCGAAAAGATTGACGATCTGAACGAGCATAAGCTGCTGCACTACTCAAATCAGGCAAACTCTGCCGTTTGGAAACTGACCGCCCCTTCGGGTGAAAAGCGTCAGGTGCGGACGGCGGGCTGGCTGACGGTCAACGATGGGCAATCCCTTTTGAACGCCTGTATCGGCGGGCTTGGCATCGCTTATTTGCCCAGTTTTCTTTATGCTGATGCGATGAAGAACGGGCTGGTCGAGGTAGCTATTCCTGATCTTCCTGTGGAAACGCAGGGCATTTATGCCGTGTACCCCCCCGGTCGATTCACGCAGCCCAAAGTGCGCGCGTTCATCGACTTTCTGGCACATGCCTTTGCCGATAAAGGCCCCGATATCTGGTAATTTTCCCAAGGTGTTAACCCACCTCAACTGGCGCGGTCATTCATTTGACCGCGCTTTTTTATTGGCGTTAAGCCAATCACAACACTTCGTCTCTAGGGTCATTGACGATCAATAAAGAGGCAGAGATGGACCGATTGATGCACCTGCTCGCGCCCCGTGGCTGGACCGGATTTCTGGTTCGGCTGGTGGGTTTGATCGGCCTTGTTGCCACGGCAAACGTTATCTTTGCGCTGTATTTCAACTCCGATGATGGTCATGGCGTGCATTCGCCGCTGTATTTCATAACACACGCCGCCATCGTCGGTGGCCCGCTGATCGCATTCTTTCTGGCGGTGTCGTCATTCCAGATCCGTTTGCAGCGGAAGCTGTCGCGCTTGTCACGCATGGACGGGCTGACAGGGTTGAACAACCGGCGCAGTTTTTTCGATCTTGTGGGCAAGGAACGCGCCGGCGTTCTACTGATGCTGGATGCGGATCATTTCAAAAGGATAAACGATACTTATGGACATCAAGTGGGGGATCGGTGCCTGCAATCCATCGCTGGCACATTGCGCCGCAGTGTGCGCGATTACGACGTTCTGGGCCGTATCGGGGGTGAAGAGTTCGCGATATATTTGCGCGATGCATCCGTCGAAACCGCAGACGTGATCGGTGAGCGTTTGACCAAACCGATCGCATTCGAGGCCGGGACCAGCGATTGCCTTTCTGTGACCCTGTCGATCGGTGCGGCCCAAGCGGAGCCGGGACTTTGCATTGATACATTGTTTGCCAGGGCGGATGCAGCACTTTACCGCGCCAAACAGACCGGGCGGGCCAGATACGTCTTGTGGGAACCCGCGCCAGCCGCTGACCACGTCGCGCAAACTGCGTGAAATTCTAGTCCTGTGTCGAGGTCACAATCACCTCGACCCGCCGGTTTGCTTCGCGCCCTTCTTCAGTCAGGTTGGACGCAATCGGCGCCAAGTACCCCATGCCCTCTGCCTCTAGCTGCCTGCGATCTACACCGTAATTGGTAATGAGGCGTTCCAGCACCGATGCGGCACGCCGCTTTGACAGCACGATATTTGTGTCCAGTGCGCCCGAGGAATCGGTATGCCCGACAAGGGCGACGGTCCTTTGAGGCGTATTCGACAGGTAGTCGGCCAATGCCTGAAGTGATGGGTAGTCGCCTTCGGCAAGCTGCGCGGACCCTGTTTCAAAGGTCAGATCAGTCAAAACCGCACGTCCGATCTGTTCAAGCTGATCAGGCAGTGTGGCGTCAGGTGCCGCACCGAAGGCGCGTAGCGGCGCGGCCTGCGCCTGGGCAATTGGCGCGGGGTCTTCTGCAACGGGCGATATGTGGGTGACTTGCACAAAGCCCGCCCCGGCTGTCCGACTGACAAAGAGCGTCATATATTCAGGCCCGTCCGCACCGGTGCGTTCGGCTGCCAGGAACCGGAAATCCCCGATATTGATGCGCATCGCCGGTGGCGGCAAGGTTTCGACGCCAAAGCGGAAATCAAACCCGCCACACGCCTCGGTCTGGCATTCGAAGATGATACGATAGCGATCATTGCGCAGCTGTTCGCGCAGGGGGCGGACCAGTTGCAAGGTCGTGACGCGCCCCTCAACCGTTTGGGTCGGCATTTCGCCACGATCCCAGATGCCCAGCGGCAGAATATAGCTGTCGGCGGGTCGCACGACCTCGGCCTGCAGGCTGGCGTTGCTTGGAAAGTTCAGCGTCTGGGCCTGTGCCGCGCCACCCGCAAGAGCCAGAATAGCAGCGCAAATGCGGATCATCGGGCGCTTGCGTGGTATTCATCATTTGGCCGCATATCCGTGGCCGAGGCGATGCGGTTGCTCATGTTGTAGAACCCTGCCACCGCCGCAGTATCCCAGATGTCACGGTCGTTGAAGCCGACCTGCCGCAGGGCATCGCGGTCTTTTTCTTCAATCCTGGCGCTGGCGATTGTCATCAGTTCGGCGAATTCCAGCATGGCCTTCTGGCGTGCGTCCAGGGCCGCCACCCGCCAGTTCATCACCAGCATCTCGCCCAGTTTGGGGTCGCCTGACAGTTGGCGCACCGCCGCACCATGCGCCGTGAGGCAATAATAGCATTTGTTGATAGAGGACACGACAACCGCGATCATTTCGCGTTCCAGTTTTGACAGCCCCGAGTCAGCCAGCATCACGTCATTGTAGAGCGCGGTGAAGGCGTTCAGCTTATCGACGTCAAAGGCGTAGGCTTGCAGGACGTTGGGTACCATGCCCAATTTTTCCTGACAGATATCAAAGTATTTCTGCGTCGCCTCCGGCAGCGGGTCGGCCATGGGCAGATCAAGGGCGGTGGGTTGGTCGGTCAAAGGATCACTCCGGCAAAGTCCTGTAGTGGTAGTGTCCCACAAGCGTCATGCCGAGGGAAGAGTAGAGCGCGTTAGCGCCGGTATTCGCCTGCGTCGTCACGAGTGTCAGGTAGTCGGCCCCATTGTCCTGCGCCCAAAAGGCAGCCGCCCGTGTCAGATGCCGGGCAAGGCCTTGGCGCCGGTGCTGATCGACAATTTCAAGCGCATGGATCATCGCGCAATCCGCAGCGATACCGACATAGACGGTGCCGGCCGGGCGGTCATTCATCCGCCCCAGCAAGGTTGTTTTGGGGTGCTGTGCCCGGTCCATCACGGCCAATCGGCCCGCCCCTATTCCACCACGCGCCCAGATTTCGGCCTGTACGGCAAGCGGCGGCCAGACCTCGAAACTGGTGACCGGTGGGGGGCGTGTCGTCGCGATATCCCGCACGGCGATAGCATACATATTGACCGGGTCCTTGATGACATAGCCACGCGCCATCAGCAGATCGTCAAGCGCCGCGTCACTTTCGCGGATCATGAAAAGCGGTTTTTGTCCTGCATCGCGCATCGCCTGCTCTGCCTGCGGAATATCGGTCGCTGTTACCGGTTTTTCAGTGGTGGCCGCGCTGACCCGGCTGCTGCCACTTGCATCCAAGCGAATTGTCCAGGGGCCCAGCACCTGTTTGGCAGAGGCAGGCCAGGTGCCGTCGATCACGGCGTAGAGTTTTGGGGCGTCAGGCAAACTCATGCAGAGAATTTTGCCTCAAGGGCGGTCATGGCGGTGTCAAGAAGGTCCGCGTCGCTGCCGCGAACGACGATGTTGGACCCGTAGATCCCGTCTTTTTGGAAGGGGTAGGACCCCACGGAAAGCTCCGGGAATTCTTGTGCGAATGCGCCCAATGGACCGGCAATGTCCCCCTCGCCCCTCATCAGGGGCAATGTCCGCGACAAAAGCGGTGCTCCGCCCGTCAGGGTGGGCAGCACGCTTGCCACCATCGCTTTGAAAATCGCCGGTACACCGGCCATGACATGCACATTCCCGATGGTGAACCCCGGTGCGGCACTGACGGGATTTTCGATCAGCACAGCGCCATCGGGAACACGCGCCATGCGCAGGCGTGCTTCGTTCAGGTCTGTCCCGGCGCGGTCATAATGCGCCTGCAAAATCGCCCGGGCGTCCTCGCGTACGTCGATAACGGTGTCGAACGCGGCGGCGATGCAGTCTGCGGTGATATCGTCATGCGTTGGCCCGATGCCGCCACTGGTAAAGACGTGATCATAGCCCTCGGACAAGGCTTTCGTCGCTGCGATGATCGCGTTCCGATCATCGCTGACGACGCGGACCTCTTTCAGGTCAATCCCCCGCTCGGTCAATTGCCCGGCAAGGTAGTGCATATTGGCGTCGCGCGTGCGGCCTGAGAGGATTTCATCGCCAATCACAAGCATCGCGGCGGTGGGGTTGGGCATCGGGGGTTTCTCCTGTGTGGTCTAACAGGTTATAGCGCACCTATGG
>CBDTVH010000087.1:0-7567 GCA_965363665.1 uncultured Yoonia sp.
CATACGCTCCGCCTCGGTCGAGCGGGATCGCCAAAGCAGGGCATCGACGCGGGCGATGTGAAAGGGTTTCAGCTCTTCACCAAAGGCCGCAACCATCGCCGCTTGGCCCTTTTCGGTCAGGCGGCTGTCAATCCATGTTGTGCGCAAGGTTTCGCGGGCCGCGTCCGCCTGTCCCAGCGCGAATTGCGCTTGTGCCAGACGCACCGCACCTTCACCAGTTTCAGGGGGCTGGCCTGCAAACCAGGCGACCACCGCCTCTGGGGTGATGCTGGCGTCAATCAGCAACTCACCCTCTTCGCGTAAGTGATCCAGACCGGGCCAATCGGCGCGCCGGGTCAAAAAATCCTGATACGCGGCGAATTTGGCTTCGCCTGCACGCAAACGCAGCCACATCACGACATCCGCGCTGACGGGGCCCGCGTCCTGTGCGATCTGGCCCGCCACGTCCCAATCGCTTTGGGTGGCATCAATCGCCGCGATGCTTTTTGGATCAACCGACTGGGCCACAGCCGGAAACGCCGTGGCATACGCCAGTATCAGAATCAGAAATCTACTCAGGTTCACCACAAGCCCCTTTTGCGGCATGACGTTAACCTGCGCCACGGCAATGACAACTCACAAACGCGGCAATTGAGGCAGCCGCAGCATTGTTTCGCTGACCGATCAGGCAAAACGAGGGGCTTGTAGGATTTGGCATCTGCGCCTAGTGTCCGCGCGATTTTACCGTCGGCCAATCACGGCCACCAACAACAAGGAAGCGTGCCATGTTCAAGGGATCACTCCCCGCCCTCGTCACGCCGTTCTCGAACGGCCAAGTCGATGTTGACGCGCTGAAAAAACTTGTGAACTGGCATATCGAACAAGGCAGCCACGGCTTGGTGCCGGTGGGGACCACCGGGGAAAGCCCGACGCTGTCCCACGCTGAACATGACATGGTTGTGGAAATCGTTGTGGCCGAAGCCGCGGGCCGTATCCCCGTGATCGCCGGGGCCGGGTCGAACAACACCGCAGAAACGGTGCGGCTGGTGCAGGCGGCCAAGAAAGCCGGTGCTGATGCCGCCCTCGTGGTGACACCTTACTATAACAAGCCGACCCAACGCGGCCTGATTGCGCATTTCCTGGCCGCTGCCGAATGTGGGCTGCCGATCATCATCTACAATATCCCGCCCCGTTCGGTCGTCGACATGACGCCCGACACGATGGCCGAGTTGGCAAAGCATGAGATGATCATCGGGGTCAAGGACGCCACCGCCGATCTGTCGCGTGTGCCCGCCCAGCGGATGCGCTGTGGTACGGATTTCATCCAACTGTCGGGCGAAGATGCGACGGCCTTGGGCTATAACGCTCATGGCGGTCAGGGCTGCATCTCGGTGACTGCCAACATTGCACCCAAGCTGATCGCTGAGTTTCAGGAAACCACGCTGGCGGGTGACTATGCCAAGGCGCTGGCCCAATTGGACCGCCTGATGCCGCTGCACGAAGCCGTGTTCACGGAACCCGGCCTGGTTGGCGCGAAATACGGAATGTCGCTGCTGGGGATGTGCAGTGAAGAGGTCCGCTCGCCGCTGACCGGCCTGACGGATACGACGAAGGACAAAATCCGCGCGGCGATGGTTCATGCGGGCCTGCTCAATTAATGGGCAGGGTAGGCTATCAGCCCACCCGACCGTTCTGATCCCTGGTGCGTGCTGGCGGGCAACAGCCGTTTGAACCACGCATTGTTCAAGTATCAATGCGTGATCCTGATCCAGTCCTCCGCAAAGCGCAGGTCGCCACACCCCCCGAACAGCGCCGCCCGATCAAGCTCTTTGCGCAACGCGGCGACGCGGCCGGTTCCCATCCGCACGCCCGCCTCGGGCCAGAACGCGCGGACCGCCAAAACACCATCCTCGCGTTTCATGTCAATCCGCCCGATCATGCGGTCGCCTTCCATGACGGGGAATACGTAATAGCCATACGTCCGCTTTGGCGCCGGCACGAAAATCTCGATCCGATAGGAAAATCCGAACAGCCGCTCGGCCCGCTTGCGGTCCCGCAGCGCTGGGTCAAATGGTGACAGGATGCGGATGCGTGGCACAGGCGCTGTGATTACCTCATCCATCAGATCAGGCCAGGCGAATGATCGGCGCAGCTTGCCATCAACGCAGGCTACATCGACTTCGACAATGCGCCCATCGGCCAAGGCGGCCAGACACCAATCCTTTGCCTCAGCAGGCGTGACATGATCCCAAAACGCCGCCAACTCGCCACTGGTCGCAAAGCCCAGACGGTCCAACGCACCGGCACAGCACCACTCAATCGTATCTTGGTCATGATGGCGGCGGTTCAAATGCTCGGCCGGAATAACCCGTTCCGTCAGATCATAGACCTTGGTGAACCCGTCACGACGCACGACCGATATCTGCCCGGATCGCCACAGATACTCCAACGCGGTCTTGGACGGGTGCCAATCCCACCAGCCCCCTGATCCACGGCTTTCATCGGTCCCGACATCGCCAGAGGTGCAACAACCATGATCAGAGATCTGGCGCAGCACGTCATCAATCCGGGCCACGAAATCACCGCGCCGCCACGCCTTCCAGCGCTGTTCCATCCGTACCGCATCGCGGGCAAAGCGCAAACGCCAGTGAGCAAAGCTTTCGATCGGTATGGTGGCGGCATCATGGGTCCAATGCTCGAACACCTGCCGGTCACGGTGCAGCAAATGTTGCAGGGACTTGGGCCGGTATTGCTGACGGCGCGACCACAAGATCAGATCGTGGGCGCGGGCAAAGGTGTTGACGCTGTCCAGTTGCACAAAACCCAGATCGTCAATGACACTTTTCAGATCAGCGCCCTTGCCCGGCCCCGATGGGCGGGATGCAAGACCGTGCCTTGCAAGGAACACATGACGCGCCGCCTCGTTTGTCAGAACCGGAACGCTCAACTATCCGCTTTCGTCATTTGCAGTTGCTGAAGGCGGACTTGTCGCAATGCCTCAACCAGCAGCGCCGTCACCAGCCCGATATTCAGCAATCCGTTCGCCGCCGCCATACCACCCAACAGACGCCACTCGACCGGCAACAGCACATCACCGAACCCCAGCGTGGTGAACGCGACAAGCGCGAAATAGACCGACAATTCCAATGTATCGAAGATACCAAGCGCCATCATCGTCAGCGCCCAGGCCCAGACACCGGCCGTCATCTGCGCCATGATCCAGACCGCCGCGATACCAAGCACAAGAACCAGCTTGGGACGGTGCGGCGCGCGGGTCAGCCACGGGCGGTACTTCAGCAACCATGTCTCCATCAGCCAGAAACTGATCCCGGCGATCAGGATCGAAAACAGCATCAAGATGGTGCCAAGTGCGATTTGAACAAACATCTGTCGTTTCCCAATGCGGGCAGCAGTGCCCACACACCTTGTGCGTCAGACCTGCATCCCCTATTTGATGCCAACTATGGCCAAGAAACCCGAAAACAAAAACTACAAAGTGATCGCCGAGAACCGGCGTGCGCGGTATGACTATGCCATTGAGGATGATCTTGAGGTCGGCATCATCCTGACCGGGTCCGAAGTGAAGTCCCTGCGCACCGGCCAATCCAACATCGCCGACAGCTATGCCAGCGTGGATGATGGGGAACTCTGGCTGACGAACGCCTATATCGCGCCCTATGATCGCGCGATGTTCACCCATGAAGAACGGCGCAAGAGGAAACTCTTGGTCAGCAAACGCGAATTGGCGCGGCTTTGGAACGCGACGAAGCGCGAAGGCATGACGCTGGTGCCGCTGGTGATGTATTTCAACGACCGGGGGCTTGTGAAGCTCAAGATCGCCACGGCCAAGGGTAAAAAGTCGCACGACAAGCGCGAAACCGAAGCCAAGCGCGATTGGGGCCGGCAGAAACAGCGGTTGTTGCGTCACGGCGACTGACATGGCGTTTCGTTCTGCTGCGGCTTTGCCACAGCAGTCATCCAATAAACGTGTTTTTAAGCGTGCCAGGGACAGCGAAACCCTGACCGCATGACAAAGCCTGAAACGGCTATCGCCACCTTTTCGGGCGATTGAGCAATTATTGCAGCAACAAACGGCTGACGTGACAAAGTGCTCTGGCAGCCTACGTCATCTTACAGCGACCCTGATATCAACAATACCGGTAGGAGGCTGATCTGTGAAAGCGCTGATAAGCGAAGCCAGGCTGCTATTCGGTCTTATTGCCGTTGACCGTCCGGTCAGGGTGACGGCAACCGCACTTGGCATTACGGTTCTTTGCGTCGTCGGCGTCTATGCGGCGACCTCAGATCAGGCGATCGGGCTATACGCTGACGCTGTCGGCCAATCCATATCGCAGATCGCTGCCAGAATTCATGATGCAATCGGCCTGAGCCGCGACAGATCGCCAGGTGAAATTTTCAACTACGGTCTGGCTTTTGTGGCCGCGACACTTTTCTTTCTCACCTTCATCGAAAATCGCTCGCTGATGCTGTTCTTTCTGTCGGCGCTGATGGCTTTCGTGTGGTTCGACGACGCGATGCAATATCACGAGCGCTTTGGCGACGTTCTGGCTGAGCAGATCGGCTTGCCCGCATTGCCGGGACTGAGGCAGGTCGACACCGGAGAGATGATCGCCTGGGCGGTTGCGGGGCTTTTGCTTGGGTCTTTGTTGCTGCTCAGCCTGATGCGTCGTCGCGATGGCGATCTGGGGCCGCTTGCGCTTGTCTCACTCGGGTTTGGTGTTTTGGTCTTTTGCGGAATTTTCGCAGATATGGTTCATATTGCGGCACCGCCGCAATTCGGTCTGTTTCTGGAAGTGATCGAAGACGGAGGCGAGATGCTGGCGATGACATATATGTGCTGGATCGCGCTGGGATTTTCGCGCAACGGCAAGATGTATTATGATGCCGTCGCCAAGGGTGCCGTACAATACCGCTAGGCACATGCGCCCGGCATCGTGATCGCGGGGGATTGTTGACGGCGTGCATAAGCGCAGGCTGTTTCCGTAGGCCGTCTTTATTGCGTAAAATCAGCGTCTCTCTTGTCATGCAAGCCCGCGCAAGCTACCTCTGACGCGATTGCCAAGGGGGCGTGCGATGTCTGAAAATCAATCCGATGATCCCAAAACGCTTGTCAGCACGGGCTGGCTGGCCGCACATCTGAAAGACCCTGATCTGCGGATTTTCGATGCCTCTTGGTACATGCCCGACGCTGGCCGCGACGCCAAGGCCGAGTATGCGGCAGGCCATATCCCCGGCGCGCGTTACTTTGACATTGATGAAATCAGCGATGGCCGGTCCGAACTGCCGCATATGGCGCCCCCGGTCGAAAAGTTCATGTCCCGGATGCGCGCCATGGGCGTGGGTGATGGGCATCAGGTTGTCGTCTACGATGGAACCGGGCTGTTTTCGGCAGCGCGCGTCTGGTGGCTGTTCCGGTTGATGGGACAGAAAAATATCGCCGTGCTGGACGGCGGATTGCCCAAGTGGATCGCCGATGGGCACAAGACGACGACAACCCTACCGACTATCCGCGACCGCCACATGACGGTAAAGATGGAGCCTCACCGCGTGCGCGATGTGACTGATGTGGCGCGGGCCGCCAAACTGGGCGATCACAGCATCATTGATGCGCGCGCGCCGGGGCGTTTCAGAGGCGAACAGCCCGAACCACGCGAAGGGATGCGGTCGGGCCACATTCCGGGCTCACAGAATGTCCATTACCAAGACTTGCTGAACACCGACGGCACCATGAAACCCCCGACGGCCTTGCGCACTGTCTTTCTGGATGCCGGTGTGGATCTGAGCAAACCGGCAATTACCACCTGCGGGTCGGGTGTGACCGCCGCGATCCTGTCACTTGCCCTTGAACGGATCGGCAAAACAGACCATGCACTTTACGACGGTTCATGGTCCGAATGGGGCATGTACGCCGACCTTCCACTTGCGACCGGAGCTTAATTCATGCTGGAAAACCTGACCGCCCAACCCGCTGACAAAATCCTTGCGCTGATGGCGAAATACAAGGCCGATCCGCGCTCGGACAAAGTGGATTTGGGCGTTGGCGTTTACAAGGACGCCACCGGCAACACACCCGTGATGCGCGCCGTGAAAGAAGCGGAACGTCGCATCCTGTCGGACCAATCTACCAAAGCCTATACCGGGCTTGCGGGCGATCCGGCATTCAGCACCGTGATGAAAGACCTTGTTCTGGGCGACAGTGTGCCCAACGAACGCGTCGCCGCCGTGGCCACACCGGGCGGCACAGGCGCCATTCGCCAAGCGCTTGAACTGATCCGCATCGCGGCCCCGAAAGCCACCGTGTGGCTGTCCAACCCGACATGGCCGAACCACCCCTCGATCATCAAATACCTTGGCATGAAAATGGCCGAGTACCGCTATTTCGATAGCGTAACACGCGGTGTCGATTTCGAAGGCATGATGGCTGATCTGCAAAACGTGGCCCCTGGCGATGTCGTCCTGCTGCACGGCTGCTGCCACAACCCCACAGGGGCCAACCTGACCTACGGCCAGATGGAGCAGGTGATCAACCTGATGCAGAACAAGAGCGCCGTGCCATTTGTCGACATCGCCTACCAGGGCTTTGGCGATGGCTTGGCAGACGACGCCAAGGCGACCCGCCAGATCGCCAGCAGCTTTGAGAACTGCCTGATCGCGGCGAGCTGCTCAAAGAATTTCGGCATCTACCGCGAGCGGACGGGTATCCTGATGGCAGTCTGCAAGGACGCCGACCAGCAGGCACTGACCCAGCAGAACCTGTCATTCCTGAACCGGCAAAATTATTCCTTCCCGCCTGATCATGGGGCGCGCGTAGTCACGACGATCCTGCAAGACCCCGAATTGCGCGCCGATTGGGAAGCCGAACTGGAAGAAACCCGCAACGGGATGCTGGCGCTACGTCAACAGCTCGCCGACGAGCTGAAGCGACTGACGAACAGCGATAGGTTTGACTTTCTGGCACACCACCGCGGGATGTTCAGCCGCTTGGGCACCACGCCTGAGCTGGTCGAAAAACTGCGTGTGGACTACGGGATTTACATGATCGGTGACAGCCGCATGAACATTGCAGGGCTGAATGCGCAGACCGTGCCGGTGCTGGCCAAGGCTATCGTCGACGCTGGCATCTGATATTGCATCGCAGCATTTCTTTGCTGCGATTGCACATTCGGCTTGTGAGGTGTTGCGCAATAATATACCGATCGGCGCAATCATTACGTAATTAAAATACGCCGAGGACCCGCTCATGTCATTCCGCCTGCAACCGACACCCCCTGCCCGTCCCAACCGCTGCCAGCTGTTCGGCCCTGGCTCAAACACCAAACTGTTCGAAAAGATGGCGGCGAGTGCGGCAGACGTGATCAACCTTGATCTTGAGGACAGTGTTTCACCTTCCGACAAGGACACCGCCCGCGCCAACGTCATTCAGGCGATCAACGATGTGGATTGGAACACCAAATACCTTTCTGTGCGGATCAACGGCCTCGACACGCCCTACTGGTACCGGGACGTGGTCGATGTGCTGGAACAGGCGGGCGACCGCATTGACCAGATCATGATCCCCAAGGTCGGT
>CBDTVH010000088.1:0-7554 GCA_965363665.1 uncultured Yoonia sp.
TTCAATATTCGGGCTGAAACGCGCAATCGCGGGAATTGATCAGAACCTTGAAGGCCAGGGAAGGCGGCGCACCATGCGCCGCCTTTTTTCTTTAACGCTTACGGCAGGATCGCAGCTGTTGGTCGTAGACCACTGCGCGGGCTTCCACTTCGCCTGCGATCCGCACCAGCCAGCTTTTCGACCGCCATGTGCCGCGTTTAAATCCCGTGCGCCCGTCGTGGTAGGCCAGATACTGATTGCGGGTGTCGTTGATCGGAACGCCGGTTTCGGCGACGGTCTGGGTCATGTACCAGCCCATAAAGTCGGTGGCGTCATAGATGTCGTCGCGTCGGGCGCGGCGCCCGCCGGGGCCGTCCTGATATTCCTCCCACGTGCCATCCAGCGCCTGACTATAGCCAAAGGCCGATGACTGACGCCCCACCGGGATCACACCCAGCGCATAGCGATGCGGTGTGCGGTTGTTTCCGATGAATTTGCTTTCCTGATAGATGATCGCCATCAGCGACGGGACGGGCACGCCGTATTTGCGCTCCACTGCCTGAAATGCGCGTAGGTATTCGGGGCGCTCGGACACGATACTGCATGCATCATCAAGGTTGCGTGGCGCCGAGTTATGACCCGTCCCGCCGCTGCAACTTGCTAGAAGCATCACACATGCCATGGCGCGAAAGAAACTGCTCATCTGCCTCTCGCTTATGTTTGTTTTTTGCCAGCATAGCGTGTCTGAGGCGGTCTGGGAATCCCCCAGTGGCCCCGATTAGATCACAAATGCCAGAATCAGCGGTAAAACGAGCACCGAAAGAAGGGTAGAGGCTACGACCAGCCCCGCCACGGGTTGCGCGTCCGCCCCGTATTTTTCGGCCAGCAGATAGGATGTCACTGCAACGGGCGTTGCGACCTGTACGATCAGCACACCCGCTGCAATCGGATCAAGCCCGAACCACGTAGCTGCCGCCCAGCCCGCAGCCGCGCAGATGACAACCTTGATCACGGACAAAATGACCGCTTGCGTCATGGCCTTTGTTTCCAGCCTTGCGACCGCCACACCCAGTGTGATCAGCATCATGGGAATCGCCATTTGTCCGATCAATTCGATAGCGTTCGTCAGGAATTGCGGCGTTTTCCACCCTTGCCAGAGGAACAATGCCCCCAGCAACGTGGCGCCGACCAGCGGCTCTTGCACCACGCGCCTGAACGAACCGGCGCCTGCGACCATCCAGATCCCGATGGTGAACGACAGGATCGCCATGATCGCAAAGACGACAACAGCATACCCAAGCCCGATTTCACCAAATGCAAACAGCGCGAGCGGCAATCCAAGGTTGCCGGTGTTGCCAAAGATCAGCGGGGCCAGATAGGTCTGTGTATTCAGTCCGGCCACTCTCACGACAATGAAAAATAGAACCATAACAAGGCCGTAGGCCACGAACGAAGCAAGTGAAAGTGCGGCCAGCGCCTGTGGTTCAACCTCAATGTTCATGAGCGCCACGAAGATCAGACAGGGTACTGCCAGCGTCATTGCCATGCGCGTCACGAATTGAACCCGGTACTCAAACCCCAGCTTGACCCAGACGAATCCGACAGCCGCCAAAAGGAACACCGGCGCGGTGATATTCAGCACTGTCAGAGCCAGGTTCACAAACTGTTTCCTTTAATTATTGGCCGCAGGCGTGGACTTTGCACCTGCGGCAGACATATACAGGGCATAAGTAGGAAGACCATGTTCAAAACGCGCGCGAAATATCATCTGGGCCAGGTTGTCCGCCATCGCAAGCACCCTTTCCGGGGTGTGGTGTTTGACGTGGACGCCATGTTTTCGAATACGGATGAGTGGTACAACGCCATTCCCGAAGACAGCCGCCCCAGCAAGGACCAGCCGTTCTATCATCTGCTGGCCGAGAACGATCAGAGCTTTTACGTGGCCTATGTGTCCGAACAGAACCTTGTCGCAGATTATTCGGGCGAACCTGTTGATCACCCCGATCTGGATGACCTTTTTGGTCCGTTCGAGGACGGCCAATACCCGTTGCAGGTTCAACTGAACTAATCCGCGAAGGCGACAACCTGATGTCGTGTCGCACCCAATCCTTCGATTTCTGCCGTCACCACATCGCCCGCTTTCAGGAAACGCGGTGGTTTATGACCCCCACCGACACCCGGCGGTGTCCCTGTCAGAATCAGATCGCCGGGGTTCAAGGTGATGAACCGGCTGATGTGGGCCACGATATGCGCAACCCCGAAGATCATCGTCGATGTCGATCCGGTCTGCATGCGGTTGCCATTCACATCCAGCGACATGGACAGGTTTTGCGGGTCTGTAATTTCGTCTTTGGTCACCAGGTACGGACCGACCGGCGCAAAGCTGTCGGCTGATTTGCCCTTGACCCAATGCCCCCCGAAATCCAACTGGAACCCCCGTTCGGATATATCGTTGCCAATGAAATAGCCGGCCACATGATCCAGTGCCTCTGCCTCGGCCACATGCAGCGTGCGGCTGCCGATGGCGATGCCCAATTCGACCTCCCAATCGGTCCGGTCCGCGCCTTTTGGGATGACGATCGGGTCCGTTGCCCCTGTCACTTCGCAGGCTTTCATGAACAGGATCGGGTGGTCCGGGATCGCCATGTTCATTTCTTCGGCGTGATCATAATAGTTCAGGCCAATGCAGAATATGCGCCGCACGTCACCAAGGAACGGGGCGTGTTCGCCGGTGATCTCTGGCAGGCTGGCATGATCCAGCTTTGCAAGCATTGCAAGGCTGTCAGGCGCAACTGCTGTCGTGTCGATGTCGCCGACGTGCCCTGACAGATCCCGCAAAACGCCGTTTTCATCGGCGACCGCCGGTTTGATTCCATCGGGGGTGCGAATGCGACATAACTTCATGACAGTTCTCCTTTGTTGACCAAGTCATAGCCGCGCTTGCCGCCGCTTGCCAGAGGGGTGGTCAACGCCGTCTGCCATGTTACATCCCCCAGCAAGACCCGAAAGGATGCAAAAATGCTTGTAGTTGTTTCTCCCGCCAAATCCCTTGATATGGAACCTGTCAATGTCCCTGCGACCGCGCCTGATTTTCAGGATGACGCGATCCGCCTGTCCAAGACCGCCAGGAACCTGACGTTGAAAGAACTCAAAGATTTGATGAGCATCTCGGACGATCTGGCCCGCCTGAACCGTGACCGGTTCAAGGCGTTCGCAGCGGAACCTGACGCGGATGCGACCAAACCGGCGGCATTGGCGTTCAACGGTGATACCTATCAGGGGCTTGAGGCCAAGACTCTGACCGAGGATGATCTGGCCTGGGCGCAGGATCACTTGCGTATCCTGTCCGGTCTTTATGGTCTGTTGCGTCCCCTGGATGCCATCCAGCCCTATCGTTTGGAAATGGGCAGTCGCCTGAAGACCCGGCGCGGCAAGACGCTTTATGACTATTGGGGTGACACGATCGCCAAGGCGCTGAATACGCAGGCAGAGGCCGTCGGGACCGACACCTTGATCAACTGCGCCAGTCAGGAGTATTTCGGCGCGGCGGACCGCAAGGCGCTGAAGCTGCGGGTGATCACCCCGGTCTTTATGGAAATGAAGGATGAAAAGCCACGCATCGTCAGCTTTTTTGCCAAACGCGCGCGGGGTGCGATGGCGCGGTTCGTGGTCGAAAACCGGGTGAAGAAGGCAGAGGGGATCAAGGATTTCGCATCGGGCGGTTATACCTACGATCCCGACCTGTCCGAGGGGGACAAATGGGTCTTTTTGCGTGACTACCCGACCTGATGGGTTTGCAGGTTGCCATCATCGGGCACGGCGCAATTGCCGGGTACGTGCGGGCAAAATTGCCCGACCTGAATGTGACTGAGGTTGCGCAGATCGTGCGCCCGGGCAAAGAAAACGCGGATGAAATGCCACCACGCATTTCTGACCTGAACGCCTTACCGTCCCGCCCTGATCTGGTGATCGACTGCGGCGGGCATGATGCTTTGGCGGCACATGGCCCGGTGGCTTTGGCGATGGGCATTGATGTGCTGACCGTTTCACTGGGTGCACTGGCGGACCGCAAAATCGAGCAATCATTGCACGATGCAGCTCTGCGCGGTGGCGCCCGTCTGCAAATCCTCAGCGGTGCAATTGGCGGATTGGATGCGCTGCGCGCTGCTGCTGCCGGGACGATGACCGAGGTAAGCTACACCGGTCGCAAGCCGCCGAACGGTTGGCGCGGTTCCCCGGCGGAGGCTGTGATTGATCTTGATGCCATCGCCACGCCGACGACCCATTTCAGCGGCACGGCACGGGATGCCGCGCTGCGATATCCCAAGAACGCAAATGTTGCCGCTGCCGTCGCCTTTGCAGGGATCGGGCTGGATGACACGCACGTGCAACTGATCGCTGACCCGACCGTGACCGAAAACATCCATGAGGTCGCGGCAACCGGCGACTTTGGAACCTTTCATTTCACGATTGCAGGCAGGGGCCTGCCGGAAAACCCACGCAGTTCATCCCTTGCCGCGATGAGCATCGTGGCGGCACTGGCCGCGCGTCAAAAGCCGATCAGTTTCTAGAAATCCGCCGCAATCCGCATGTCACGCAAAGGGCGGACTGCTTTGATTGAGGCTTGATACAGCGGATCGGCCTTGTAGGCTGCGAGCGCCTCGGCGCTGTCGAACTCGGCATAGACGATCACATCGACCTCAGATGACAATGCATCGTTTTGGGTGTTCCGACGCACTTCGAACGCGCGGGCGTGCGGGATACCGGCCAAAAGCTCAAGACCCTCCACAATGCGTGGAATATCCGCCTTGTCCTTGGCGCTGAAGAACACAACATGGCGTAGGGGCGGGCGCGTCGTCACGGAATAAATCGTCTCACTGGTGGCGTTGACCGTTAGAAACACGCCCCTTCAGCAACCGCAAGAGGCGCACCTGCGCTAAATCCGCTCAATCGCCAGTGCAATTCCTTGGCCGCCACCGATGCACATCGTGATCAGGGCGCGTTTGCCGCCGATCCGCTCAAGCTCATACATCGCTTTGACCGTGATGATCGCGCCAGTGGCACCCACCGGATGCCCCAGCGCAATCGCGCCCCCGTTTGGATTGACGCGGGCGGGATCGAAGCCCAGCTCCTTGGAGACGGCCAATGCCTGCGATGCAAAAGCCTCGTTGGATTCGATGACATCGAAATCGTCGACCGTCAGTTTCGTCTTTACCAACAGGTTGGCGACTGCGGGCACCGGGCCGATGCCCATGACCTCGGGGCGGACGCCGGCATGGGCGTAGCCAAGGATGCGGAACTTGGGCGTCAGACCAGCCGTTTCGGCGGCCTCTGCCGTGGCCAGCACAATCGCGGCCGCCCCGTCGTTCAGCCCGGATGCGTTGCCAGCCGTGACCGTGCCATCTTTCTGGAACACAGGACGCAAGCCGGAAAGCGCCTCAAGCGTTGTCGCTTTCGGGTGTTCATCGGTGACGAAATCCACCATTTCGCGGCGTTTCTTGACCGGGACCGGTGTGATCTGGCTGTCAAAGTAACCCGCCTTCATTGCGGCTGCCGCGCGCTCTTGGCTTTGTAATGCAAAGGCATCCTGGTCTTCGCGGCTGATATCATGCTCGCTCGCCACGTTTTCGGCTGTGACGCCCATATGCCCGGTTCCAAACGGGCAGTTCAGCGCGCCAAGCATCATGTCGCGGGTCTGAATATCACCCATTTTCGCGCCCCAGCGCTGATCGGAAATGATAAAGGGTGACCGGCTCATGTTTTCCGATCCGCCCGCAAGGCCGAATTTGGCGTCGCCCAGCATCAGGGACTGCATGACCGATACGATCGCCTGCACGCCTGACCCGCAAAGGCGGTTGACGTTCATCGCGGGCGTCGTTTCGGGCACGCCTGCGTTCATTGCGGCCACGCGGCTGACGTACATATCCTTGGGTTCGGTGTTGATGACGTGACCGATGGCGACATGACCGATCTGCGCGCCCGCGACACCGGACCGTTCCAATGCCGCTTTCGCAGCGATCGTACCCAGCTCAATCGGTGACGTGCCTGCAAGAGAGCCGCCAAACGTGCCAATCGCGGTGCGTGCACCACCCAAGATTACGATGTCCGTCATGTCAAATCCTCCGCTTGATGTTGCCTTGATCGTATCCCAATGCGCCAAAAGAAACAGGGGGAACGTGACGGCAAAGCTTGAATTTCAATGATGGCTGCCTAAATAGTATACTATCGTATACATTGAAAGGATCGCCATGCTGCTGGACCTGACCGGGGGCAGTCCCATTGTCGTTATCGTCATATTCGTTGCCGTTGTCTGGCTGCTTGTACGCCATGGTGGCGGGCGGGGCGCGAACGGAAAAGATGAAAAATGATTGTTGGATTAGACCACATTCAACTGGCGTTACCTGCCGGGGCAGAGAGCCGCATGCGCGCCTTCTATTGTGATTTGTTGGACATGCAGGACATTCCCAAACCCGCCCCTTTGGCCGGACGCGGCGGTTTCTGGGTGCGTGCGGGCGCGGTGGCGTGTCATTTCGGCGTCGACCCTGACTTTCGCCCTGCGACCAAGGCGCATCCGGCGTTTGTGGTCAGTGATCTTGATGCCTTGGCGCATCGACTGTCTGACGCGGGGCATGATGTTCATTGGGATCAAGCCTTGCCCGACGTGACACGCTTTTTCACCAATGATCCCGTCGGAAATCGTATCGAGTTTATCGCGCAGAACACCTAACATTTGTGGCAATTCCCCATCGTTTCCCATGACGAAAGCCTAATCGTCGCACCGGGCGTTTCCTTTCGGGGCTGGCGTGTTACCTCTGACCCAGAGGCGCAAAACATGCTATTGAACGTTCAGGATATTCACAAAACCTATCAGACCGCTGATGGCCCGTTCGAGGTGCTGCGCGGCGTTGATCTGACCCTCAAGGCAGGCGAGACGCTGGCCCTGACCGGCGAATCCGGCAGCGGTAAAAGCACTTTGCTGCATTTGATCGGTGGTTTGGACACCCCTGATGCGGGGCATATCCATCTGGAAGATCATGATATTGCGTTGCTTGACGACAATGGTCGCGCGGCCTTGCGCCGTGGCACGGTCGGTGTCGTTTTTCAGCAGTTCAACCTGATCCCCAGTTTGCGCGTCATCGACAACATTGCCTTTCAGGCGCGGCTGGCAGACCAGCACGACGCGGCGTGGGCTGGCGTTTTGGCCGACCGCATGGGCCTGACGCCGCATTTGAACAAATACCCCGAACAGCTGTCCGGCGGGCAACAACAGCGCGTGGCGATTGCGCGTACCCTTGCCCCGAAGCCGCGCCTTGTGCTGGCTGACGAACCCACCGGAAACCTGGATGAGGCGACGGCGGCGGTGGTTCTCGACCTGATGCTGGAACTTGTCGCGGAAACCGGTGCGGGGCTGTTGATGGTCACGCACTCGGGCGATCTGGCCGCGCGCATGTCGCGCCGTCTGCATTTGCGGTCCGGGCAGGTCGCATGACGCGTGCAACTTTACACCCGTTGCTGTCGCATTGGTGGCGCAATCCATTGCAGCTCTTCACGTTGCTGGCGGGATTGGCCCTTGCA
>CBDTVH010000089.1:0-7475 GCA_965363665.1 uncultured Yoonia sp.
GCAAGACGTTGTCGCAGGTCAGATTACTGAAGGTGGGCTCGTTCAGTTCATGATCTACACGATCATGGTCGGCGGCGCGGTGGCGGCGCTTTCCGAAGTCTGGGGCGAATTGCAGCGTGCAGCGGGTGCCACCGAACGACTGGTCGAGCTTTTGACCGCAGAAGATACGGTGCGTGATCCTAAGCAAGCCGATGTTCTGCCCACCCCGGTCAGGGGTGAGTTGAGCTTTGAAGGCGTGCAGTTTCACTATCCGTCGCGCCCGCAGGTTTCTGCCTTGGATGGGATTGATTTGCATATTACGCCGGGCGAAACCGTGGCGCTTGTCGGGCCATCGGGTGCTGGCAAGAGCACGATCATTCAGATGGTGCAGCGGTTTTATGACCCACAGGCAGGCGCTGTCCGGCTGGATGGCAAGGACCTGCGCGATCTGAACCGCGCTGAATTCCGCAAGCATATCGCGCTGGTGCCACAAGACCCGGTGATTTTCGCGGATACAGCCCGCGAGAATATCCGGTTTGGTCGCCCCACCGCGACCGACGCTGAAGTTGAAGAGGCGGCCAAAGCTGCGGCGGCCTATGATTTCCTGATCGCACTGCCTGATGGCTTTGACAGCTATGTCGGCGAGCGTGGGGTGATGCTTTCCGGCGGGCAAAAACAACGGATCGCGATTGCACGTGCCATCCTGCGCGACGCACCTGTGTTGCTGCTGGACGAGGCGACAAGCGCGCTGGATGCTGAAAGTGAATATGCGGTGCAACGCGCGGTCGAGGAACTGGCGCGCAACCGCACGACCCTGATCGTGGCCCACCGGCTTGCCACCGTCAAAAAGGCGGATCGCATCGTCGTGCTGGAAGACGGCAAGATCGTCGCGCAAGGCACGCATGATGCGCTTGTGGCGCAAGGCGGACTTTATGCAAGGCTGGCCCGATTGCAGTTTACCGAAGGTCTCGCTGCGGAATAGCGACAGTTTTTCGTAGCGTAAGGCTTGTGATCAGCCCCTTTTTTCACCAACCTGCTATGTCAGGGAGGCCACGCAGAACAGCGCGGTGACAAATGAGGGAGGATACGGCATGGCTTTTGCAAGTGTCGCAGATCGGGACGCCATCGAAAACGAAAAGCCATGGGAGGCACGCGATACGCCGACGACGACCTATGCGTTGCTCAGCCAAACTGCGGCAAAGCATGGTGCGCGCAAGGCTGTCAGCTTTAGCCTGCTGTCTGATCCGAATGCCAAATGTGAAACCCTGACGTGGAACGAACTGCGCGACAAGACCGGACAGGCCGCCAATTTGTTTCGCAGCCTTGGTGTGGGTGAAAAGGATGTCGTGGCCTATCTGATGCCCAACGCAACCGAGACCGTTTTGACCTACCTGGGCGGTCAGGTCGCCGGCATCGTCAACCCGATCAACCCGTTGCTTGAGGCGGAACAGATCGCCGCGATCCTGCGTGAAACGAATGCCAAGGTTTTGGTGACACTCAAGGCGTTTCCCAAAACCGATGTCGCCCAAAAGGCAGCCGAAGCCGTGCGCTTGGCACCGAACGTGACCCATGTGCTGGAAGTTGACCTGCACCGGTATCTGACCGGTCTGAAGCGTCTGATCGTACCCCTGATCCGCCCGAAGAACCCCGTTGCACACAAAGCAAAGGTGCTTGATTTCAACGCCGAGATGAACAAGCAGCCCAAGACACTCAGCTTTGAAGACAGCACGGCCGACAGGGTTGCTGCGTACTTTCACACCGGCGGCACCACAGGGATGCCCAAGGTTGTCCAGCACCGGTATTCCGGGATCGTCTACAATGCGTGGCTGGGTGACCGGCTGCTCTTTACCCACGAGGACGTTCAGATCTGTCCGCTGCCGTTGTTCCATGTTTTCGCGACGATTGTATCACTGGGGGCCTCACTTGGGTCCGGCGCGCAAATTGTGCTGCCCACGCCGCAGGGGTACCGGGGCGAGGGCGTGTTCGATAACTTCTGGAAGCTGATCGAGAAGCACAAGGTGACTTTCATGATCACGGTGCCGACAGCGATGTCGGCCCTGATGCAGCGCAAGGTTGACGCCGATATCTCGACCTTGCGTCTGGCTTTCTGCGGGTCGGCCCCACTGCCGCTCGAACTCTACCGGCGCTTTGAAGAGGCCGCAGGTGTGACGATCTGCGAAGGCTACGGGCTTACCGAGGCGACATGCCTTGTGTCGATCAACCCGCCTTTGGGTGAAAAACGGGTCGGGTCCATCGGTTTGCCGTTCCCTTACACCAGTGTCAAAATCGTTGATGCCGCAGATGGTGAAATTCTGGGCACGGACGAAATTGGGGAAATCTGCGTCTCCAGTCCGGGTGTATTCGACGGGCAAACCTACACCGAGGCTGAGAAGAACAAAGACCTGTTTTATCCGGGGCCGAAATCGGATGCGCAATTCCTGCGTACCGGCGATCTTGGTCGGGTGGATGCAGACGGCTATCTGTGGATCACGGGCCGCGCCAAGGATCTGATCATTCGTGGCGGTCACAACATCGACCCCGCTGAAATCGAAGAAGCGTTGGCAGGCCATGATGCCATCGCATTTGCGGGGGCCATCGGGCAGCCCGACGAACATGCAGGCGAAGTGCCCTGCGCCTATGTCGAACTTGTCGGTGGGGCCGAAACGACCGAGGAAGAGTTGATGGCCTTTGCCAAAAAACACATTCATGAACGTGCGGCACACCCCAAGTATCTGGAAATTCTGGATGAACTGCCAAAGACGGCCGTTGGCAAGATCTTCAAGCCGGACCTGCGCAAGCGTGCAATCACGCGCGTCTACAACGCGGCACTGGCCGATCTGAACGCCGAAATTCGTGAGGTCAGCGAGCACAAGAAGCGTGGATTGGTTGCCCATGTCGTTAAAACCGGCGACGTGTCGGACACAGAAATCGGCAAGGCGCTGAATGCCTACACTATCCCTTGGGAACTTGTGGACTAGATTGACGATCAAACGATGCAATAGGGGACGGCTGCAATGACTAAACTTGCGTTTTTGGGACTTGGCGTCATGGGATACCCGATGGCGGGGCACCTTCAGGCGGCTGGCCATGATGTGACGGTGTTCAACCGGACAACGGCAAAAGCCGAAAAATGGGTCGCGCAGCACGGTGGCCAGATGGGGCAAACGCCGCGCGCCGCAGCGGATGGCGCAGCCATGGTCATGGCATGCGTCGGCAATGATGACGATTTGCGCTCGGTCTGTTTGGGCGAAGACGGGGCCTTTGCGGGAATGGCAGCGGGTGCGATCTTTGTGGATCACACAACCGTATCGGCCGCCGTCACGCGCGAACTGCATGACATTGCCGCGGAAAAAGGGATCGCCTTCGTTGATGCGCCTGTCTCCGGGGGGCAGGCAGGGGCGGAAAACGGCGCCTTGTCGGTCATGTGCGGTGGTGCAGAAGACAGCTATACGACCGCCGAGGCGGTGATCGCAGCCTATGCCAAACTCTGCCGCCGGATCGGGGACAGCGGGGCAGGGCAGATGACCAAGATGTGCAACCAGATCGCGATTGCGGGACTGGTACAGGGGCTGTCAGAGGCGCTGCATTTTGCGCAAAAGGCCGGTCTAGATGGCGAAGCCGTTGTCGAAGTGATCAGTCAGGGGGCCGCTGGTAGCTGGCAGATGTCCAATCGCTATCAAACGATGCTTGCGGATCAATGGGACCATGGTTTTGCCGTTGACTGGATGCGCAAGGATCTTGGCATTTGCCTGTCGACGGCAGACGAAAATGGGGCCAGCCTGCCGGTGACGGCGTTGGTTGACCAGTTCTACAAAGATGTGCAAAAGCTGGGCGGTGGGCGTTGGGACACCTCATCGCTGCTCAAGCGGTTGCAAGCGATCGGTTGATCAAACCAGCGCCGCGTGAATGTGCAGATTTCCGTTCGATCAAACCGGCACTCAAAACAGGGTGATATCCGGCGGTGGCGGTATAATCTTTTTCTCCGGAGCCAGATCTGGCGCGATCCCGGCGATTTGCAATTGGCGTGCGGCACCGGTCGCTGGGGTAAACTGAACCCTGCGCGCCTGTTCGCCGCCAAGGCTTTGCGACACACAGGGAATACCTTCCTGCTTCAGGAAACCCTGTGCAAAATCGGCATTTGACTGACCGATATCACCTGCATGCGCGGTCATACGCGCGCCGCCGAAGAGTTTGGCAAGCAGCTTATGACGCTCTGCGCCGGCTTGAAGAAGCTGATTGATCAAAAGCTCCATCGCGTTCACACCATAACGAAGGTCATTGCTGCGCGGCTCTGCGGTTCCCGCCAGCAAGAAATGGTTCATCCCCCCGACACGCGCATTTGGATCAAAAAGACAGACAGCAACGCATGAACCAAGAACCGTCGACATCACAAGATCGGGGTCGCCCGAAACCGCAAAGTCGCCCTGGACAATCGCAAGCGTCTTGCCAGACCCGTTCATGCGCGACCCTTCACCAGACAAGATCTGAGCAAGGCCGGACCGATGTCGGTGATCGGAAGCTGCGCACAAACACCACCCATCTCCATTGCGACGCGCGGCATGCCGTAGACAACGCTGGTTTGTCGGTCCTGACCGATGGTATGCGCCCCCGCAGCCCGTAATTCGGTCAGTCCGGCCGCGCCATCCTTGCCCATGCCCGTCAAAAGTGCGGCACTTATTTTCGGTGCACGTGGTATCGCCGATCTGAACAAGGCATCGACCGACGGACGATGCCCGCTGACGGCCGCATCGCGGCGCAACACGATCTGCGCATTCCGTTGCGCTGACAGCATCAGATGCGCCTGATCATCCGGCGCAAGATAAATGTGCCCGCGTTCAAGCGGCATGCCATCCTTCGCGGCAGTCACGTTCGAAGAACATGCTGCGTTCAGCAGTCTGATCAGGCTGCTCGAGAAACGGCCGCCGGTATGCTGCACGATAAGCGTTGGTGGGCAATGCCGGTCAAAATGGCGCGTGACCGTCAAGAGTGCGTCAATGCCACCGGTCGATGCGCCTACCAAAATCAGCCGATCCGGGGCATAGGTGGCAGGGGTGCCCGGCGGGTGTTGATCATTTAGCAAAGGCTGACCTGCCGCTTCAACCCGTTGGATTGCCATCTTGATCTCCGCACCAAGCGCCTGTTCGGCAATGACCCGGACGTTGCGATGCAAAGGGTGGATGCCATGGCATCCGTCGTCTTGTGAAACAACCAGGCAGGCAATGCGCATGATGCCAAGAAGCGAAGCAAGAAGCTCAAACTCCGCGACATTTGCCAGCGCTTCGTCAATCACAACGCAATCGGGCACTTGGTGCTCTGCAAGGTTGTATGCATCGGTAAGGGTCGCTGCCACCAAAACGTCCATGTCGGCATTGAAGGCGGCGATATGGTGCCGCCAGCGCGCAAGCAAAAGCGCTGACTGATGTGTGATGAGAATTCTCATGTCAGGTCCAAATCAAAACGTGGGTCGGGCCGTGCCACCCCGTTGGGATGAAGGCGTCAGCGAAAGGCTGCGAACGGAAGATCGCAACCTGTTTGCGGTCGATTACTCCCGAAAAGCTGCACATCAATTGCAATCAGATTGACCCGCATAACAACCGATGCGAGGAGACTTGGTCCTTGGTCGGAACTTGGTTTGCGATGATTGTGGGCCTGATCAAAACAGCTCTATCTCTTTATTTGAGCGTAGTATCCCTTCTTTTTCTGACTTCGGACAGGCGCTGCCGATAACGTCACGCAATTCCTGTAGCTTCATTTGTTCGAATACTTCAGCTCTGACCATGGTTGGTGAGGACGGCATTGCATCTGCCAATCGGTCCAGAAGGGCCGCGATGTCATCCGTCGCTTGCTTCAGGAAATCGATCGCCTGTAACCCTTGTGTCGCTTCCGCAAGATTGCCGATTGGGGTGTGGTGATCAAGGAACTGCCGTTCCAGATGCAGAACCTTCTGGCCCAATCCATAGACGCACTGCCCCGTGCGACGAAGAGTATCTGCCAACAGCACGTGTTCGTCATCACTACTCTGAGACGGGGCGCTCACAGCCGACCCACCACACTCTCAATGCATTGCTTCATGCTTGCCGTTGTAAAAGGTTTCTTGATGATATTGTTGAGCCCCAGCGCCTTTCCTTTGCTGACAAGGTCGGGGGTCGGGTTTCCGGTCACCAGAATGAATCCAATTCTTGCTGTTGTCCGGTTTTGGCGCAGCGCCTGCAGCAACTGCAGACCGTCCATTCCCGGCATGTTGTAATCCGAAAGCACGAGATGCACGGGATCATTGACCAGTTTCGTATAGGCCGCCCGCCCATCGTTTTCAGCCTGGTTTTTCCATATACCCATTTCCTCGATCGCTTGCACCAAGAGGCCGCGACTGACGCCCATGTCATCAACGATCATTACCCGCAAGGTGTCCTTCAAGCCCATTGTCGTCTCCTCAATTTTGGTTGGTTTGGTAAGATGTTTTCTGATAGGTCGTGATGTCGACGCTCTTGAATGCAGCCTCGGCTGGACCACTCAGGCGTTCGGAATGACCAATCATCAGATGGCCGTCATCTGTAAGTGCGCCCGCAAATCGTTGCCACAATCGCGCCTGCGTTGTTTTGTCGAAATAGATCGCAGCATTCCGGCAAAAAATGACGTCGAATTTGCGTTTCATGGGCCAGTCAGCGATCAGGTTGAGTTCCCCGAAGGAAATGATTGACTTTAACGTCTCATCCATTGCGGTCTGGCCATTTTGAACAGTTGTACCCTTGGCAAGAGAGCGACGCCAATCTTCGGGGATCGCTGCGATTTGCTCGGATGGGTATAGCCCGTTACGCGCCGTTTCGATCACATGAGGATCAATGTCTGTCGCGAGGATCTTGATATCCAGTCTGCGGAACTCAGGATCTGCTGCCAGTAACGTCGCGGCGATCGAATAGGCTTCTTGACCGGTTGAGCAAGCCGCTGACCATATCCGCACCGGGTGCCCGCCTTTTGCCTTTGCCAGAAGCACCGGTGCAATGATCTGTTTCAGGTATGCGAAGTGATGCACCTCACGAAAGAAATGTGTCACGTTCGTTGTCAGAGCTGACAAAAGATGCGTTTGCTCGCTGTGACCCTCACTCTGTTCAAGTAGCTTACAGTATTCCTGAAAGCTATGCAGCTTCAGCGCGCGCAGTCGCTTTGCCAATCTGGAATGTACGAGTGCTTTCTTTGACGGTTGCAGGAACAGACCGTATCGGGCATTCGCCAGTTCCGAGATCATGCTGAAATCGCGATCCGAGAATACAAAGTCATGCGTCGCGCTGCGCGGCTTATCAGACAGGCGTTCCATCATGCCGCCGTCGCCAAAGTCGCAGGCAATAGGGCGTCAAGACTGATAATCTTGATCATGTCATCCCCAACAGGGATGAGGCCCTCGACAGCCTTTGTCGCTGCATCCCCGTCGGTTTTGGGTGTTTCGCGGACCATATCCGTACTTACGCCCAGGATTTCTGCGACGGATTCAACAAGCAGAC
>CBDTVH010000090.1:0-7474 GCA_965363665.1 uncultured Yoonia sp.
CTTCCAGCAACACCGCCTCGACATGGTTTTCGCCCAAAATCGCGGAGGTCGAAGCCTTGCAAATGATCTTGACGCCCTTGTCCTGCAAATCGCGGCGCAGCAGGAAGCCCGCGCTTTCATCCAGCTGGCGTTCCATCAGATGGCCCATCAGGTGCAGAACGGTTACCTCCATGCCGCGTTCGGCCAGCCCTGCGGCGGCCTCCAGCCCCAGAAGACCGCCGCCGATGACAACGGCCTTGCCGCCGTTGGCGGCCGCTTCGATCATCGCGTTGGTGTCATCAAGGTCGCGGTAGGTGATCACGCCCTGCAAATCCTTGCCCGGCACCGGAATGATGAACGGGGCAGAGCCCGTGGCGATCAACAGCTTGTCATAGGGCACCGTGCCGTTCTGGCCCGTTACCGTTTTCGCCGCACGGTCAATCCCCACCACATGTTCGCCAAAGCGGCAGGTGATACCGTTTTGCGCATACCAGTCGTCATCATGGGTCACGATGTCGGCGTATGTTTTCTCCCCCGACAGAACCGGCGAGAGCATGATGCGGTTGTAGTTGCCGCGTTCCTCTGCGTTGAAAAGGGTGATGTCATAAGCATCACAGTCCTGCTCCAGAAGGTGCTCCAACACCCGACCAGAGGCCATTCCGGCACCAATAACGACAAGTTTCTGTTTCATTGACTCACTCCGCCGCGATTGCTTTGGGTTTCGGTGTTCCGCTAGTGGAGGGCGATTTGGGCGCATTGCCGTGCTCGTACTCCTCAAGGAAATCGAGCACCTCCTGCCGGTAGGTGTAGTAATCGGGATGTTCGAGCAGCGCCTTGCGGGTGCGCGGGCGCGGCAGGTTTACGTCGGTGATCTTGCCGATGGTGGCTTGTGGCCCGTTGGTCATCATCACCACGCGGTCGGCCAGCAGGATCGCCTCGTCCACATCATGCGTCACACAGATCGCCGTGACCTTGGTGCGTGACCAGACTTCCATTAACACTTCCTGAAGCTCCCAGCGGGTCAGGCTGTCGAGCATCCCGAAAGGTTCATCCAGAAGCAGCAGTTTGGGCGACAATGCAAAGGCGCGGGCAATGCCGACGCGTTGTTTCATCCCGTTCGACAGGGAGGCGGCGTTCTTGTCCATGCTGTCGGCCAGACCAACCCGTTCAAGATAGTATTCCACCACGTCCTGACGCTCGGCTTGCGAGGCTTTGGGGTAAACCTTGTCGACACCAATGGCGACGTTCTCCTTGGCCGAAAGCCACGGGAACAGGTTGGGCGACTGGAACACGACGGCGCGTTCGGGGTCTGCCCCTTCAACGTTCCAGCCATCCAGCCGGATCGCCCCTTTGGAAATGGGGTTCAGCCCTGCGGCCATTGTCAGCACCGTGGATTTGCCACAGCCCGAATGCCCGATCAGCGAGATGAATTCGCCCTTGTTGACCTTCAAGTCGAAGTTCTCGACCACGGTCAGCGGGCCCTTCGGGGTCGGGTAAACCTTGTCGAGTTGTGAGAAGTTGAGGAATTTCTCTTCGATCGCGCCTTCCTGCGCCTTGGCAACTGCCGCAGGCACCGAATGGATCGGCGTTACATTGGGCAGCAGGCGCGTGTCTTCGACTTTGGCGGCGATGCCCACGTCCATCAGATAGGTGGTAACCTGTGCCCGCAAGGCCTTGAAGGCGGCGTTGTTGTTCATCGCAACACGGTCGCGCGGGCGCGGGATGTCGACCTTGAATTCATCGCCCAGCGTGCCGTCAGGGTTCAGCGCGATGATCCGGTCGGCAAGGATGATTGCCTCGTCCACATCATTGGTGATCAGCACGCAGGTCTTTTTGTCGGCTTCCCAGATCGCTTCAATCTCGTCGGCCAGATTGGCGCGGGTCAGGGCGTCGAGCGCGGACAGCGGTTCATCCAGCAGCAGCATCTCGGGGTCCATGGCAAGCGCACGCGCCACGTTGACCCGTTGGCGCATCCCGCCGGACAGTTCCGCGGGGCGGCGCGTCGCGGCGTGGGAAAGGCCCACCATGGCGACGTAGTGGGCGACTTTCGCGGCACGCTCTTGCTTGGACAGATCAGGGAACATCGTGTCCACAGCCAGGGCCACATTACCGGTAACCGTCAGCCAAGGCATCAAAGAGTAGCTTTGGAAGATCACGCCACGTTCGCGGCCGGGCTCTGTTATCGGTGCGCCCTTATATGTCACCGACCCTGACGATGGCTGTTCCAGCCCCGCCATGAGGTTGATCAGCGTGGTTTTTCCTGTGCCAGAAAAACCAAGGATGACGACGAACTCTCCTTCTTCCACATCAAGGTTGATGCCTTTGAGAACCGGTGTGTCATCGTAAGACTTTGAGACGTTTTTGAATTGCAGAATACCCATCTTGATCACCGGTTGTTCGAGAATGTGAACATGGACTGGAGCGCATACATCACACGGTCCAGCAGGAAGCCGATGATGCCGATGGTGAACACGGCGACCATGATACGGGCCAAAGACTGAGAACTGCCGTTCTGGAATTCGTCCCAGACGAATTTGCCAAGGCCGGGGTTCTGGGCCAGCATTTCGGCGGCGATCAGCACCATCCAGCCCACACCGAGGCTCAGGCGCAGGCCCGTGAAGATCAACGGCAAAGCCGAGGGCAGCACCAGCTTGGTGATCTTTGTGTAGGTGTTCATCTTCAACACGCGACTGACGCTCACCAGGTCCTTGTCGATGCTGGCGACCCCAAGAGCCGTGTTGATCAGTGTGGGCCAGAGCGAACAGAGCGTTACCGTAATGGCCGAAATCAGGAAGGACTTGGAGAACATGCCGTCGCTTGTCGTGTATGTGGCCGAAACGATCATCGTGACAATCGGCAGCCATGCCAGCGGAGAGACCGGCTTGAATATCTGGATCAGCGGGTTCAGCGCGGCGTTAGCGGTGGCCGACAGACCTGCGGCGATGCCCAGCGGGATGGCCACGATGGACGCGATGAGGAACCCGAAGAACACTGTTTTGATCGAGGTCCAGATCTGGTCGTAATAAGTGGGCTTGCCCGTGTAGACGCGGTTGCGCACGGCGTCGGTGTCGCCATTTGCGATGGCCTCGGCGTTGCGGGCGTCTTGCCGGTCATAAAATGCCACTTCGCGTTCACCTTCGCGGATAGCATCGGCGCGCAACTCGCCCACCTGTTCCCAGACTTCTGCCGGACCGGGCACGGCACCCAGCGATGTTTGCACCTGCGGCGCCAACGTGGCCCAAAGCCCGATAAAGACCGCTATAGCGAGCAGCGGCACCCCCAACAAACGCCAGATTTCCTCGGCCTGTCCGCGCGGATTGTCTCCTGCGGCGGCTTTCAGGATGGGCGTCATCCAGGACAGGCCCAAAACACGAAACCACGCGTCGGCCTTATTGATGCGGGCAAACCGGCGTTGGCGGCGGGCCTCTGTGTCGAGTGTTGTGGGGTCAATCGCGGTCATATCGGGTGTCCAACTGCTGCTTTTGAGAATGAAAAGGATGAGCCGCCCGCGCTGCGTATGGCGGGACGGGCGGCGTTTGCTTAACCTTGAACTTCGCCATCAATTACGGTTTGGCCGGACTTCAGGCCAATCGGCAGGCTGTCGATATAGGCATTGGGTGCGCGACCATCGAAGGGAATGGCGTCAATGATGTCCTCAGCCGGCGTCGGTTCTTTGAAACCGTCGCTGTCCCATGGGAAGTCCGCCTCGTCCGCCATGCCTTCGTCGACCAACAGACGGGCCGCCTCAAGATAGATGTCTGGACGGTACACATCCGCGGCAGTCTCGAAATACCACTCGTCAGTCATGGTTTCGGGAATCTGGCCCCAGCGGCGCATCTGGGTCAGGTACCAGATGGCGTCGGAATAGAACGGATACGTCGCGTTGTAGCGGAAGAAGACGTTGAAGTCCGGCGCAGGGCGCACGTCGCCCTTTTCGAACTCAAAAAAGCCGGTCATGGAGTTCGCGATGACCTCGGCGTCGGCGCCCACATATTCAGGACGTGACAACATCTGCACCGCCTCTTCACGGTTGGCGTTGTCGTTTTCATCCAGCCAGACCGCGGCGCGGATCAACGCCTTTGTCAGGGCCAGCGTCGTATTGGGGTAGTCCTCGGCGAATTCGGCGGTGATGCCGAAGACCTTTTCGGGATTGTTTTTCCACATGTCGTAGTCGGTGATGACGGGGACGCCGATCCCCTTGAACACGGCCTGCTGGTTCCAAGGCTCACCCACCGCATACCCAAAGATCGTGCCGGCCTCCATGGTGGCAGGCATCTGCGGTGGCGGGGTTACGGACAACAACACATCCGCGCCGATCTGGCCCGAGATATCTTGCTCACTGTAAAAGCCGGGTTGCAATCCGCCGGCAGCAAGCCAGTAGCGGATTTCGTAGTTGTGGGTGGACACAGGGAATACCATGCCCATGTTGAATGGTTCGCCGCGATCCTTGTAATCTTCAATGACCGGGGCCAAGGCGCTCGCGCTGATCGGGTGCTGCGGGCGGCCATCATCCATGAGCGGCACATTGGGGCGCATCTCTTCCCAGATCTCGTTTGACACAGTGATGGCGTTGCCGTTCAGGTCCATGGAAAAGGGTGTGATGATATGCGCCTCGGTACCGTAGCCGATTGTCGCCGCCAACGGTTGACCCGCCAGCATGTGGGCGCCGTCCAACTCTCCGCTGATGACACCGTCGAGCAGGACCTTCCAGTTGGCCTGCGCTTCAAGGGTCACGAAAAGGCCCTCGTCCTCGAAATATCCCAGCTCGTAGGCGACGGCCAAGGGCGCCATATCCGTCAGCTTGATGAAGCCGAGTGTCAGGTCCTCCTTTTCCAGATCAAGGGATTGAGCCGCGGCGGATGTCGCCAACAGGCTGGATGTCGCCAAAAGAAGTGCGCGTGTCATTTTCATGGTCATGTCCTTTCCGTGCCCCGCAGGGCGAAAACAAAAAAGCCGCACGTAAAGATCACGGGGGAGGAGGTCCGTGGTCCCTACGAGCGGCATTGCTCTAGAAGAAAGCGCGACCTGCATCGGCCAGCGCGAATTAACGGGCATCGTTGCCCCTTGCGGCTAAGGTGGCGGAGCGACGCGGTGATGAGCAACGAAAATGCTGCGATGCCGCGTGATTTTCTGCCGCAATGCAGAAATCGCCCAATAATTCATCGACTTTCGACCGGAAAGTCGAAGGTTCTGCCATCAAAGAAAGCATCTTGTGCGAGAATCATATGGCCCTTGGTGGATGCCACAGCGGTTTCATACTGCAAAGCGCCTTCGATTTTTTCAGAGGCACCGGGCATGTCGGCACCGATTCCGCTGAGGTTCCGGCGATACAAGTCTGACCGGAAACAGGTCTTTGCTTTCTGAATATCGGCCGCATCCGCGCCGAGCTGCTGGGCGATCCAAGCTGCCTGAGAGCGCCACGGAAAGGATGCGGCGTGTTTGTGGAACTGCATGAAACGCGCCACCTGTTGAGGTGCGTGGTTCAATCGCGGTGTGATCTGGCCCGACATGGCGGGATCAATAAGGTCAGGCGACATGCTGAGATGTTCACTGCGAGCCAAAATCTCTACGGCGAGTGTGCGGTTGGTGCGCGCATCAAGCCAAGCCGAGGCCCGAAAAACTGCTCGCATGAGCCTGCGGGCCGTCTCCTCGTTGGTTTCAGCCCAGTCATGACGGACGGCCAAAACTTTTTCGGGTGCGAATTTCCAGACGTCTTTGCCGGTGATCATCAGCCGTCCTACGTCTTGCTGAACCGCCACGCTGCCCCAAGGCTCACCCACCCAGAAGGCATCGACGAAGCCGTCCGCAACCGCATCGGCCATACGCGGCGGGGGCACGGTGATCTCTTCCACGTCAAGGTTCTTAACGGTCGACGTCCAGTAGGACAGAAGCAGGCGATGCATAGAGTAATGAAAGGGAACGCCGATCCTCAGCGGGCCAGACCGGCGCGCGGCCAATGCTGCCAGTAGTCCCTGCGCATCACCAAATTGTACCTCGCCCAAGTCGGCTGCCACGGCGTTTGACACGCCAAACACAGTTCCGTTGACCGAAAGGACCATCAGCGTATCAACCCGCGCGGGCAATCCACCCAAGCCGATCGACATGGCGACCGGCATCGGTGACAACATATGCGCCGCGTCCAGATGACCCAACGCCAGCATGTCGCGCAGCGCTGACCAAGACGGTTGCGCCACAAGATTGAGTACAAGCCCCTCTTCGGCGGCAAAGCCAAGGTCCTTTGCAATTACCAGTGGCGCACAATCGACCAGCGGGACATAGCCGCAATTCAGTACAATATCGCTCATGACAACAAATCTGCCGCAGTGACCAGCGCCTGTGCCACGTCGATAACCTTGCGGTTCTGCCCCATCGCTGTCTTGCGCAGCAGCGTATAGGCGTCATCTTCGGAAATATTGCGCCGGCGCATCAGGATGCCCTTGGCGCGATCAATGGTCTTGCGGTCCTCCAATGCCTGTTTCGCGGCATCCAGTTCCGATTGCATTTGCCGCATGACCTTAAACCGCGCGATGGCCGTCTCAAGAACCGATTTGATCCTTTCCATCTTGAGGCCGTCAACCACATAGGCGCTGACCCCGGCGTTAAGCGCTGCTTGCGTCAGGGTGTCGTCGGTTTGATCGACAAACAGCGCCACAGCGCGCTTTGAGGTTTCCGTGGCGAAAGAAATATGTTCAAGCGTGTCGCGATCAGGGTTGGTCAGATCGATCAGAACGATATCTGGCATGAATTCCCTGACCGTGCGATCCAACGCAGAAATCTGCGCAAGGGCTTTCACATCCGACCACCCAGCGTCCGTCAAGGCATTGATGATGCCAAGCACGCGCTCGGGGTCAGGCTCGACGACGAGAATTCGCAAATCACGGTTCATGGTGCCGTCTTTTTCGCCGGTTCAAGGGGACGTCAACGGCTTGCGGGTTGCCTGAGCGTTCATTCTTCTAACCCGCGACCAAATTGGGCACTTGTTGTTTGGTTGCCCATCTTTTCCACACATTGAAAGAGCGTCGTGATGGGCATGCAGGATACACCCGCACTTTCTTCGAATGAACCTCATCACGGCCAGATCGATGACGAGGAAGCCTGCGCTTAAGGCCATTGTCCAAAATACGCCGCAAGAAGATGCCGCACCCGGCAAACCAGCAGCAGCTTTGCCCCGCGTCTTTCATATTGGTTGAGCGTGCGGCGAAAGCTCAGTCTCGGTCCATGCACAATCTGCCACTGTGAATGACCGGTTTGGCGACATTTACCGCGGCACCGCGATTAACGTTCCGCGCCTGCGAACAATTGCTGCGTCAGCGGAGCGGAACAATCCAAGGTCCGCAGAGTCCGCACAGCCGTCATTGCCCACTCTGCCATATTAGATTACCGTTTCTCCTCATGAAACATGTTCCCAAAGAAAACACGGATGACGCTCTTATTCAGGAGTTCCTGAACAAGGGCGGAAAGGTCAGTGTTGGCAAAACCAAACCTTTGGCGGCGG
>CBDTVH010000091.1:0-7449 GCA_965363665.1 uncultured Yoonia sp.
TCCAGGATACCGACACGCTGAAGGTGCGCATGAAGGGTAATTTCAAGCCACTGGGAGAGGTTGAGGAGGCCTTTGCCGCAACGCTTACACCCGGCGATACATTCCTGATCGGCGGCCAAGTCGTGCGCTACGAAAACCTCAAGGAGATGACGGTCGAAGTGTCGCGCCGTGCCGATAAGACGCCCAAGATCGCGACTTTCATGGGGACCAAATTTGCGAATTCCACGCAACTGTCGCAACGTATCCTGCGGATGTTTGACCAACCCGATTGGCCAGAACTGCCCGCCCACACTGCCGAATGGCTTGCCCTGCAACGGAAATTCTCAAAACTGCCCGAGGCTGACCGCATCCTTGTCGAAAGCTTTCCGCATGAAGGGCGTCATCATATCTGCATCTATGGCTTTGCCGGACGCAATGCGATGCAAACGTTGGGTATGCTGGCAACACAGCGCATGGAAGAGTTGAATTTGCATCCCATGGGCTTTGTTGCCACGGACTATGCCACGCTGATCTGGGGGCTTGATCCCGTCCATGACCCGGCCCCGCTCCTTCAGCCTGACAATATGCGCGCCGACTTTGAAACATGGCTGTCGGGCAATGCCGTGATGAAGAAAACCTTTCGGGGTGCCGCCACGATCGCTGGCCTGATTGAGCGTAACCTGCCGCAAGCACGCAAGAGCGGCAGACAGGCGACGTTCTCGTCCGACATTCTGTATGACACGCTGACGAAATATGATCCCGATCACCTGATGCTGCGGATCACCCGTGAAGAAGCGATGCGCGGTTTGGTCGATTTTGGGCGCATCGAAGAAATGCTGATGCGCACGGCAGGTCGCATCGATCATCTTATGCTGGACCGTGTCACACCGCTGTCGCTGCCGATGTTTCTTGAACAAGGCCGGATCGCGGTAGCGGGCGCAGGCCAGAACCGCATCCTGGAGGAAGAAGCAGCACGCCTGATGCAAGAAGCAGGCGTTGCAGCGCTTTGAGCCTTGATCTTGGCCGTTCACTACAGCAAGAACAGAGCATGAACGCCTATGACTTCTCTTTCTGCGGCACCCGATGCAGCGCCCTGCCCTCTGGTGCATTGCACCTGCCTGATCATGACGTTTTATGCGTGTCCGATCTGCACTTGGGCAAGTCGGAACGGATCGCCCGCCGCAGTGGGGTGATGCTGCCACCTTATGAGGTGCGCGAGACGCTGCAAAAGCTTGAAACAGATATCGCGGCAACCTCTCCTACCCAGATCATCTGCCTTGGTGACAGCTTTGACGATCTGAACGCCGCAGCAAGTCTGGATGAGGATATGCGGCTGTGGTTGGCCCGCCTTCAGGCCGGAAAGACATGGGTCTGGATTGAGGGAAACCATGATCCCGGCCCCATTGATATGGGTGGCACGCATCGGGCTGATATTACGGTGGGCACACTGACCTTCCGGCACATCGCCACAGATGCAACCGCCGAGGTTTCGGGCCATTATCACCCGAAACACCGTGTCACCGGGCGCAGCCGGCCCGCATTTCTATATGACCGGGACCGGCTGATCATGCCTGCCTACGGGGCCTACACAGGGGGCCTTGCCACCCACAAACCAGACCTGCGCAGGCTTTTTGAGGGGCGTACAATTGCTATCATGACCGGCCACAAAGCCATCCCGGTGCCTGTGCCTTAGGCGGTCAAACCCTCGGGCTCAGGCAATCCATTCGCCCGACAGCAGGCCGTCAGCGTATTGGCCAGCAGACACGCGATGGTCATAGGCCCGACCCCACCGGGCACCGGGGTGATCGCACCAGCGACGGCCGCACAACTGTCATAGTCGACATCACCCACCAAACGCGTACCACCCTCGGGTTTTTCGATCCGGTTGATACCCACATCAATCACGGTGGCGCCCGGCTTGATCCAACTTCCTTCCACCATTTGCGGACGACCAACAGCCGCCACGACAATGTCGGCCTGCCGTACGACGCTTGGCAAATCCTTGGTTCTGCTATGCGCGATTGTTACGGTGCAGCTGTCACCCAACAAAAGTTGCGCCATGGGTTTGCCAACAATATTCGAGCGTCCAATCACGACGGCATTCATGCCCGACAATGACCCATGATGTTCGCGTAGCATCATCAGACTGCCTAAAGGCGTGCAAGGCACCATGCTTTTCTGACCAGTGCCAAGCAGGCCCACATTAGAGATATGGAACCCATCGACGTCTTTGGCCGGATCAATGCTGTTGATGACCAGATCGCTATCCAGATGGCCCGGAAGCGGCAGCTGCACCAATATCCCATGAACTGCCGGATCTTTGTTCAATTGGTCGATCAACGCCAGCAAATCGGCCTCAGAGGTATCAACGTCCAGCTTGTGCTCAGATGACGCCATGCCGACTTCGACGGTCATTTTACCTTTGGAGCGCACATAGACCTGACTGGCGGGATCTTCGCCGACCAAGACAACGGCAAGCCCCGGCGTAATGCCATGCGCCTCTTTCAGCTTGGTCACGCCATCTGCCACCTGCGCGCGGACTTTCGCGGCAAAGGCTTTTCCATCTATCACAGTCGCTGTCATTATTTTCTTCTCATGTTCAAAAGTGCCGCTGCCGTGGACAGCGAAAGATCGGGCGGCGCATTGTGAATGCGCCGCCCGAAAAGGCTTAGAATAGGCCTTCGATTTCACCTGCTTCGTTCAGCATGATCTGCTCTGCTGATGGCACACGGGGCAAGCCGGGCATCGTCATGATTTCACCACAGATGACCACGATAAACCCGGCACCTGCACTCAATCGCACCTCACGCACTGGTACGGAATGGCCAGTTGGTGCGCCCCGACGTGTCGGATCAGTCGTAAAGCTATATTGTGTCTTGGCCATACAGACAGGCAAGTTGCCATAGCCCTGCTCTTCCCATGTCTTAAGCTGATCGCGGATCTTGCTGTCTGCAATCACCTCATCGGCGCGATAGATTTTCTTGGCAATCGTGTCGATCTTGTCAAAAAGGCTCATTTCATCAGGATAGATCGGCGCGAAATCCGCCTCGCCTGCGTCTGCAATCTCTGCCACGCGGGTGGCCAGTTCAGTTACGCCTTCCGACCCCAGTGCCCAGTGCTTGCACAAGATCGCCTCGGACCCTTGGGTTTCGACATAGGCTTTCACGGCAGCGACTTCTGCATCCGTGTCCGTGACAAAGTGGTTGATGGCAACCACGACCGGCACGCCGAAGGATTTGACGTTTTCGATGTGACGCCCAAGGTTTGGGCACCCGGCGTTTACCGCATCCACGTTTTCGGTACCCAGATCGGCCTTTGCGACACCCCCGTTCATCTTCATCGCACGCACTGTCGCCACGATCACCACACAAGATGGGGCAATGCCAGCCTTGCGGCACTTGATGTTCATGAACTTCTCAGCACCCAGATCAGCGCCAAAACCGGCCTCTGTGACGACGTAGTCGGCCAGTTTCAGAGCCGTTGTCGTGGCCGTCACAGAGTTGCAGCCGTGTGCGATGTTCGCAAATGGGCCGCCATGCACGAAGGCCGGATTGTTTTCCAATGTCTGCACGAGGTTCGGCTGCATCGCGTCCTTCAACAGCACCGTCATCGCGCCATCGGCCTTGATGTCACGGCAGTAGACCGGGCTACGGTCGCGGCGATAGGCCACGATGATATCACCAAGGCGCTTTTGCAGGTCTTCCAGGTTGCGGGCCAGACACAGGATCGCCATCACCTCGGACGCGACGGTAATGTCGAAGCCAGTTTCGCGTGGAAAGCCATTGGCGACCCCACCCAAAGACGCCGTGATCTGACGCAGTGCCCGGTCGTTCATGTCCAATACGCGGCGCCAAGCCACGCGACGGATGTCGATCTCAAGCTCGTTGCCCCAATAGATGTGGTTGTCGATCAACGCGGCCAGCAGGTTGTGTGCCGATGTGATTGCGTGGAAATCACCTGTAAAGTGCAGGTTCATGTCTTCCATCGGGACCACCTGTGCATAACCACCCCCCGCAGCACCGCCCTTCATGCCAAAGCAGGGACCCAGCGATGCCTCGCGGATACAAACCGCGGCCTTCTTGCCGATCGCATTGAGTCCATCGCCCAGGCCAACAGTCGTCGTGGTTTTTCCTTCACCGGCAGGCGTCGGATTAATTGCCGTGACCAGGATCAGCTTGCCATCTTCACGGTCTTGCACGCTGTCGATCAGACGCTGGCTGACCTTCGCCTTGTCATGGCCGTAGGGTAGCAGATCATCGCTATCAATCCCCAGCTTTGCACCGATTTCCTGAATTGGTCGCTTTTTGGCTGCGCGTGCGATCTCGATATCTGACTTGTATTCCATGAGAAACTTCCCTGAGCGTTGGCATATGCCATTCTTGTTCACCACCGCTTCTAGCTGCCGGATACCACGGCATGCACCGTGATTGCGACATTTTCCCAGCCGGAATCGTCGCCAACGACGTCCGGCGTTTCGTATCTGCGTCAAAGGGACTTTTTTGGAACTTTTATCGCGGTGTGTCGGTTTTCAAAACAGAACATGAACAAAGGAGAAATGCGATGAAACCGATGATTGCCGCTTTAACCATGACGACCGCGATGACGATGACGCCTGCCGCCGCTCAGGAAGCGGATTTGGCCGATGTGTGCCAAAACGCGTTCTTTTCCGTCGATGAAAGCAAAGACGGAATGGTGACCGCGCAAGAGGCCGAGAGTACAGGTGGTCTGGTCTTCGAGAGCCTGGACTTGGACAGCAGCGGGGCGATTGACCGCGAAGAATACGTCGCTTGCGCCGAGACGATGCAACAGATGTCCTCTGGCATGATGCCGTCCGAGGACGGCGAGGCGACGTTCACTGAAATTGATACCGATCAGGACAGCAACGTCTCGGCCCGTGAATATTTTGAAATGGCACGTGCGGCTTATGAAGACAGCATGAGCGAAGATGGCCAGTCCGTTGATATGACCACCGGCTTTGAAAAGCCTTTCATTAAGATTCCGCAAGACATGACGGCCAGCGATCTAGGTCTGGAAGACCGCCAGCGTTTTCTGGACCTTGCGGCGTTGACGTTCGCGACGGCCGATACCGATCTTGACGGCAACCTGACCCGAGAGGAATGGATGGCGCGCGCGGACCAATATGAGATCGACATTGAAAGCATCAACCAACGCTTTGACCAATCCGACAGCGATGGCGATGATACGCTGAGCGCTGAAGAATACGGCACCAATTGGCAAGCCATCACCGGGTCAGCGATGGGAAAGGCCGACAAGGACGGCTTTACGGATCAAAGCAAAGGTATCCCGGCTTACTATTTCTACATCAGCGCGATGTAAGTTAGTGTGCGGTCTCGCGCTCGCTGACGTGCCGACTTATTGACCTGCATGTCCCTGCCACGCACGCTGGTCAGGGATGTGCAGTTTGACAGTGTCGCCCACCCGCACGTGCCCTTCCCGTTCGACCCACGCCGTCACACCGCGTTTGCCCTTGGCAGCAGCCTTGAACTTGTCACCGGCGCCGGGGTGGTCTGCGTTGATCGGCTTGGCAGGCAGATGGCAGGGCCGGTTTTCCATGTCGATCACCAATGTAGCACCGTCAGGCAGTTGCAGGCGTGATGACGGTGGCAGGTGCGTAAGATCGGGGATTCCGCGAACGACCAGCGATGCACCGACAAGCGACGGGTCCAGATCATCAAGCCCACAATCAGCCGCAATCTCAGCAACTTCTTCTGCGGACACGATGCAAAGCTGACGAACGTTGCGGATTTCCGTATTGCGGGGGTGCTGGCTGATCACTCGGCTACAGGACGGACGGGTCACTCCGCCATGCGCCTCGCCCGGAATGCCCGCGTAGGTCAATTGCGCCTGCTGCGAGGGGATTGACCGCAACGAAGCGTCCCTGTCCGGCACATGGCCGATCCAGATGATTTCACCTGTGATTTCGGTTGGCTTCAGTGCCGGCATAGCGCTCTCCTCGCAAGGTATCGCGATATGCTTAGGCCAGTGGGCTCGCGGCTTCAATGTCGCACAGGCAACGAAAAAACGCCGCTCAGATCAGAGCGGCGTTTTGTGTTCTCAGGTCGACGGTTCCGGTTCCATCCCGCCGTCGTCGGACGCACGGGGTTTTTTCGGTTTTGTCTTTGGGATCGCCGTGACAGACGGGGTCCCACCCGAAGGCGGCGTGTCCGCATCATCGTCAGGTGCATGTGGCGGCTCGCCCGCCATCACGCGCTTGATCTCGTCACCTGTCAGCGTTTCGTATTCAAGCAGACCCTGGGCCAAACGCTCAAATTCTTCTTTCTTTTCAGTGATGATCTGGAACGCCCGGTCATAACCTTGCTGGATGAAGGTGCGCACCTCGTCTTCGATAAGTTCCTTGGTGTGGGCAGAAACCGACAGACCGGCGGTGTTGCCGGAATATCCTTCATGCGCCTCGGAATAGTCGATGTTGCCTACCTTGTCGGACATGCCCCAACGCAGGATCATGGCACGCGCCAATTGGCTGGCCTGCTGGATGTCGCCGGCCGGACCGTTGCTGACCTGATCTGCACCGTATTTGATAATCTCAGCCGCCTTGCCGGCCATGGTCATGGCCAAACGCTGATGGCATTCGTCCTTGAACATGTTCAGGCGATCCATCTCAGGCAAGCTCATCACCATGCCAAGCGCACCGCCGCGCGGAATGATCGTGGCCTTATAAACGGGGTCGCATTTGGGTAATGAGATACCGACGATCGCGTGTCCGGCCTCATGATATGCGGTCATTTCCTTTTGCTCGGCGGTCATCACCATCGAACGACGCTCAGCGCCCATCATGACCTTGTCTTTGGCGGATTCAAAATCCGCCATCGTGACAAACCGGCGACCAACGCGTGCAGCCATCAAGGCGGCCTCATTCACAAGGTTCGCCAGATCAGCGCCTGAGAAACCGGGAGAACCGCGCGCGATGATCCGCAGATCAACGTCAGGACCGAGGGGAATTTTACGCGCGTGCACGCCCAAAATCTTTTCGCGGCCTTTGATATCGGGGTTGGGTACAGTGATCTGACGGTCAAAGCGGCCCGGACGCAGCAGCGCAGGGTCCAGCACGTCACGACGGTTCGTCGCCGCGACGATGATCACGCCTTCGTTGGCTTCAAAACCGTCCATCTCGACCAGCAACTGATTGAGCGTTTGCTCACGCTCGTCATTGCCGCCACCGATACCGACGCCGCGGGACCGGCCCACCGCATCAATTTCGTCGATGAACACGATACATGGCGCATTTTTCTTGGCCTGCTCGAACATATCACGGACGCGGGACGCACCGACACCAACGAACATTTCGACGAAATCAGAACCCGAAATGGTGAAGAAGGGCACACCAGCTTCGCCAGCGATAGCCCGCGCAAGCAAGGTTTTACCGGTACCCGGAGGGCCCACAAGCAGTGCGCCTTTGGGGATCTTACCACCGAGTCGCGAGAATTTCTG
>CBDTVH010000092.1:0-7408 GCA_965363665.1 uncultured Yoonia sp.
TCACCAGCGGTTCTGGAAAGAGGTTCCCTTGCCCGATGGCACGACCTTTGAAAGCCGCACTGACAGCATGTGCGGGTTCAATGTGGCTGGACCGCAGTCGCGCGCCTTGCTGGCCCGGCTGACCAATGCAGACCTCAGCACCGAAAGCTTCCCGTTCATGCGCTCGCAACGGATCACGGTTGCCGGTGTCGATGTGATCGCCTTGCGTGTTTCATTCACGGGCGATCTGGGGTGGGAACTGCACTGCGCCGCCACCGATCAATTGCAGCTCTACGAGGCCTTGCTGGAGGCGGGCAATGCGGTCAATGCAGGCCCGGTTGGGTCGCGCGCCCTGATGTCACTGCGGATTGAAAAGGGGTATGGAAGCTGGGGCCGCGAATATTCGCCCGAATACTGGCCGCAAGAGGTTGGCTTGGATCGCCTGATCAAGCTGGAAAAGGATTTTCTGAACAAAGACAGCTATCTAAGGATCAAAGATAATGCGCCACGCGAGATGCTGTCGTTGATTGAGGTGCAGGATATAACAAACGCTGACGCCACGGGCGGCGAGCCGATCTTTCTGCCGGACGGCACGCCGGTCGGGCGTGTCACGTCAGGAACCTATGGTTACAGCGTGGAAAAGTCGCTCGCTCTGGGCTACCTCAAAAACATCACTCCGGGCACTGCCGTCGACGTGATGATCTTGGGCAAACCGCATCGCGGCGTCGTGCTGGCGGAGCCACCTTTTGACCCCGCCGGAAAACGCCTGCGCGCTTAAGGAATGATCCGCGTGTATTTTGTGCCTTCCAGCGTCGCACCAAGGCGCAGGCCGGTCTGCGCGAACACCACGGCGATCACCGGCGACAGTGATGTTGTCGTCTCGGCGCGCAACATGTCGCTTTGATTGCTGAAGGCATACTCGACGTCCGCACCAGCGGCCCAACCGGGTGACTGGCGGAACTCCACCAATGCTTCCGGCGTCATGAAAAACAGCACATGGCTGAATTGCTGCGCACCGATCTGCAACCCGGCACTGCCGGATGTCGCCGAATAATAATCCACGGTTGAGGACCCGACACGCAACGCACCGCGCCCGAATGATCCGCCAAAGCCCAAACCGACTTCTGTCACCAGCGGCATGACCAGCATACCAGCGGCCCGCGATGCCAGATCTCTGGTGCCGGGGAACTCGGTGTACATCTGTTGCAGAGTGCTGTCGACGCGCGCGTCAATCGTTGCCGCACCTGGGCTGCCGATGCCATTGCCACATGCCGCCAGCGTGGATGCTGCCAACGTGCCAAGCGCAAAGCTGCGCCTTGAGAAATTGCTCATGTTTTATCCGCCTATTTGCCTGTTATGGAGACGTTTATCGCCTCTTATAGGTTGATTATAGGTCAGCGGCACGGCTCTGTCACCCAAGAAGGTCCTGGGCGCATCAAAGCTGACGAACGAAGCGGATTTGTCGCTTGTCAGCCTTGCATCAGTTTCGCGGCCTCTGGCGCAAAATACGTCAGGATCCCGTCACATCCGGCGCGTTTGAACGCCAGCAGGCTTTCCATCATGACCTTTTCGCCATCAAGCCATCCGTTCTGGGCGGCGGCCTGCAACATGGCGTACTCACCGCTGACTTGATAGGCGTAGGTCGGAACACCGAAAGTATCTTTGACGCGGCGGCAGATATCCAGATAGGGCATCCCCGGCTTGACCATGATCATGTCAGCCCCCTCCGACAGATCGCGCTCGACCAGTCGCAACGCCTCATCACTGTTGCCGGGGTCCATCTGATAGGTGTTCTTGTCACCGGTCAATGCCGCCGATGCACCGACGGCATCGCGGAAAGGCCCATAGAAGTTGGAGGCGTATTTTGCCGTGTAGCTCAGGATTGCGACATTCTGGTGCCCATCAGCTTCCAGCGCCCGACGGATCGCACCGATCCGGCCATCCATCATGTCAGACGGTCCAAGGATATCCGCGCCAGCCTCTGCTTGCGCCAGCGCCATCTTGACCAGCGCATCGACGGTGCGGTCATTGACGATCTCGCCATTCTCGACAAAGCCGTCATGGCCGTTGATGTTGTAGGGATCAAGCGCGATATCCGTCATCACGGCGATATCAGGGGCCACGTCCTTGATCGCACGGATGGCTTGATTTGTCAGATTGTCCGGGTCCCACGCCATTGCGCAATCTTCGGTTCGCGCTGCCATGCTGGTGTAGGGAAAGATACACATCGCCGGGATACCAAGGGCTTGCGCCTCTTCCGCGGCCAGCGCCACCCGGTCAACCGTGCGGCGCACGACACCGGGCATGGAGGCCACGGGTGTTTCCTCATCCTTGCCGTCCATCACAAAGACTGGCCAGATCAAATCGTCCACAGTCAAGGTGTTCTGGCGGGTCAGCGCACGCAGGGCGGGGCTCTTGCGCATCCGGCGCAGACGTGTGGCGGGAAAGGGGGCGATTGTCGGTTTCATGGTCGGCAGCCTTTACTTAGCGTCGATTTCTTGGTGGCATGGATTTTGCCTTATCACAAGGCTGGGCAAGGGCGGTGCGGGGCGCTAGGTTCCCGCTCGGACCTAAGGAAGATGGACGGCTGATTTGGACTGGACCCTCGCCCTCGCGCGTTTAATCGAATTGGAAACATTTGCCAGCGTCTGGTACTGGATGGCTGTCATCGTGACGTGGTCTGTGGCCAGCAATTGGCTGATCGGCGTACCCTTCGATATGCTGTTCCGGGCGCGCAAACTCGGCGAGGTGGAAATCGCCGACCTTGAGGCGCTGGTCGATATCAACGTCAGGCGCATCGTTTCGACCAATGACACCTTCGCTGTGGCCTTCGTGGGTTTGGCCGCTTTCATTCTCAGTGCACTGGCGATCACCAGCTTTGGGTATGGGTTTGAGCTGGCGCAGGGGCTTTTTGTGCTGGCAGCACCGCTGACCATCATCGTCATCGTGAATATGCGTCTGGCCTATCAACTATACGCAGCCCCGCTGCAAGGCCGCGCCTTGGTGCGCAGGCTATTTGCGGTGCGGCTTTGGACGCAGGTGATTGGCATGATCTCACTTTTCTTCACCGCCATGTACGGCATGTATCAGGCGATTTCAGCCCAACAGTTCTTCTAACCGGTTGACACCAACCGCGCGCGGGGTAGGTCAGCGGCATGTCTGATCCCAAACACATTACCGTCAGCGGCGCGCCCGAAGGATATGACGCCCAGTTGATCCTTGCTGAAATGGACAAGGGGACGCCCGTCATGCATGTGGCGCGCGATGATAAACGGCTGGCTGCAACGCAGGCAGCGCTGTCGTTCTTTGCACCCGATGTTCCGGTCTTTGTGTTTCCGGCCTGGGATTGTTTGCCATACGATCGCGTATCCCCGAATACCGATATCTCTGCCGCCCGCATGGCCACGCTGGCGGCGCTTGTGCATGGGATGCCACGGCAATTCATTTTGCTTACCACGCTGTCCGCCGCCACCCAACGCGTACCGGCCCGCAGTTTGCTGCGGGAAGCCGCGTTCAAGGCCACCGTCGGACAGCGCATGGATGAAGAAGCGCTGCGCCACTTCCTTGTGCGTATGGGATTTACCCAAAGCCCCACGGTCATGGAACCGGGCGATTACGCGGTCCGGGGCGGCATCATCGACATTTACCCACCGGGGCAATCGGGCCCGGTGCGGCTTGATCTTTTCGGCGATGTGCTGGATGGCGCGCGGCGTTTTGATCCGGCAACCCAACGCACCACCGAAAAACTGAGCGAGGTGGAACTCGCGCCCGTGTCCGAAATTATTCTGGATGAGGCCGCCATCACGCGGTTCCGCCAGAACTACCGGCTTGAGTTTGGGGCCGCCGGTACCGATGATCCGCTTTACGAGGCGGTGTCGGCCGGGCGCAAACAAGCTGGCGTCGAACATTGGCTTGGGTTCTTTCAGGACGATCTGGAAACGCTGTTCGACTATCTGCCCGCGGCAACCGTCACGCTGGACGACCAGATGACCCCGATGCGCATTTCGCGTTGGGACAGCATCGCCGATCAATACGGCACGCGGATGCATGCATTGACCCAAAAGGGCAGGATGGACAGCGTCTATAAACCTGCACCACCGCAACTGCTGTACCTTGATGATAAGGCTTGGGAAACGGCGGTCGCGGACCGGCGTGTCATGCAATTCTCGCCCCTCAAACAGGCGACGGGTCCCGGCGTGATTGACGCCGGCGGGCGGATTGGGCGCAACTTTTCACCCGAACGTCAGCAGGAACAGATCAGCCTGTTCAGCGCCTTGGCCGACCATGTCAAAGCTAAGATGGCGGACGGCCCCGTTGTGATCGCGTCCTATTCCGAAGGTGCGCGGGAGCGTCTGGAAGGGCTGATCGAGGATGAAGGCGTGGTCGAAGCCATACCCATCACCGATTTCAGTCGCGTCGGCAAACGCGGCCTGCACCTTGCGGTGTGGGCGCTGGATCATGGGTTTGAAACGCCGGGCCTGACGGTGATTTCCGAACAGGACGTGCTGGGCGACCGTTTGATCCGCCAGACAAAGCGCAAACGCCGCGCCGAGAATTTTCTGTCCGAAGCCAATAGCCTGTCACCCGGCGATCTGGTCGTGCATGTCGATCACGGGGTCGGACGGTATATGGGCATGGAAGTCGTGACCGCCCTGGGGGCTGCACACGAATGTCTGCTGCTGGAATATGCTGAGGACTCCAAGCTTTACCTTCCGGTCGAGAACATCGAGCTTTTGTCGAAATACGGGCATGAAACCGGGCTGTTGGACAAGCTGGGCGGTGGCGCTTGGCAGGCCAAGAAAGCCAAACTGAAAGAGCGTATCCGCCAGATTGCCGAACGGCTGATCCGGGTTGCGGCAGAGCGCGCGTTGCGCACAGCACCTGCACTTGATCCGCCGGACGGGCTTTGGGATCAGTTTCTGGCGCGCTTTCCTTACGTGGAAACCGATGACCAACTCAGCGCGATCGAGGATGTCCTGACCGATCTTGGATCGGGCAAGCCGATGGATCGCCTGATTTGCGGTGATGTGGGCTTTGGCAAGACAGAGGTCGCCATTCGGGCGGCGTTCATCGCGGCGCTTTCAGGTGTTCAGGTTGCCATTATTGCCCCCACGACCCTTTTGGCCCGCCAACACTATCAGAACTTCGCCGAACGCTTCCGCGGCTTTCCGGTCAACGTGCGCCCGTTGTCGCGTTTTGTGTCTGCAAAGAATGCCAACCTGACGCGTGACGGGCTGACAAAAGGCACGGTGGATATTGTCGTGGGCACACACGCATTGCTGGCCAAAGGCGTGCGGTTCAAGAACCTTGGCTTGCTTGTCATTGATGAAGAACAGAAATTCGGCGTGCAACACAAGGAACGGCTCAAGCAGCTGCGCACGGACGTCCATGTACTGACGCTGACTGCGACGCCCATTCCGCGCACATTGCAACTGTCGCTGTCCGGCGTGCGGGACCTGTCCATCATCGGCACACCACCCATCGACCGCCTTGCAATCCGCACCTACGTCAGTGAATTCGACACCATCACCGTCCGTGAGGCGCTGCTGCGCGAGCATTATCGTGGCGGCCAATCCTTTGTCGTCGTGCCCCGCATCAGCGACATGCCGGAAATGGAGGATTTTCTGAAACGCGAGGTCCCGGAGGTGTCTTATATTTCGGCAACCGGGCAGATGGCGGCAGGCGAACTCGATGATCGCATGAATGCGTTTTACGATGGTAAATATGACGTCCTGCTGGCCACGACGATTGTCGAAAGTGGCCTTGATATTCCCACCGCGAACACGATGATCGTTTGGCGCGCTGATATGTTCGGTCTCAGCCAATTGTACCAGATCAGGGGCAGGGTGGGTCGCTCAAAGACCCGGGCCTCTGCTTATCTTACCACAAAACCACGCCAGAAATTGACTGATCCCGCACAGAAACGTCTGCGCGTGTTGGGGTCGATTGATACATTGGGTGCGGGCTTTACCTTGGCATCCCAGGATCTTGATATTCGCGGGGCGGGCAACCTGCTGGGCGAGGAACAATCGGGTCAGATGCGTGAAGTGGGCTATGAGCTGTACCAGCAGATGCTGGAAGATCAGATTGCCGCGATCCGGTCGGGGCAGGCTGAAGGGATCATCGACGATGGACACTGGGCACCGCAGATCAATCTGGGTGTCCCTGTGCTGATCCCCGAAGAATATGTGCCTGATCTGGATGTACGGCTTGGGCTGTATCGCCGCCTGTCAGAGCTGACCACAAAGGTTGAATTGGAAGGCTTTGCCGCCGAGCTGATCGACCGTTTCGGCAAGCTGCCACGCGAAGTGAACACATTGATGCTGGTCGTGCGGATCAAGGCCATGTGCAAACGGGCCGGAATTGCCAAGCTGGATGCCGGACCAAAAGGGGCGACGATCCAGTTTCACAACGACAAGTTTGCGTCACCCAAAGGGCTGGTCGAGTTCATTGACGCGCAAGACGGCCTGGCCAAGGTCAAAGACAACAAGATCGTGGTCCGCCGCGACTGGACCAAGGAGCGCGACAAGATACAGGGCGCCTTCAATATCGCGCGCGATTTGGCGCAAAAGCTGGTGGAAGAAAAGAAAAAGGCGGGCTGACACCCGCCTTTGCCTCCGGCGGGGATATTTGATGGGCCAATAATGACGCTATGCCTCGCCCGGCCTTTTGATCAGCGTTGTCAGCCACAGGGCAAGTGCTGCACACATCAGCGTACCGATTGCCATTGGCATCGGCGTGCCATCAAACATCAGCGCAATCGGGGCTGCGATGATGACAGCACCGATGGTGGCAACAGCCGCGATGATCGAGGCGGCCATTCCCGCGATATGCCCCATCTCCTCCATTGCGAGCGCGTTCAAGTTGCCGATCGTCAGACCGGCCTGAAAGAAGTTCGACGTGATCCAGAAAACATAAGTGCCAAAGGCCAACCAGTAGGGCCCGTTCGCGGCTGTAATGGTGATCATCAGCAGGGTGATCCCGATTTGCGCGATGAACATCGCCTTGATGATGGCGCGCATCCCCAGACGCATCACAATCCGCGCGTTCAGGATACTGGCAGAGGCCGCGATGATGGCGATGCCGCCGAACCAGTAGTGAAAATATGTTCCCTGTTGAAAGGTGATATCGAACACCTGCTGGGTAGAGGATAACACCGTAAACAGCATTCCGAACGTCAGGGTTTGCACCAGGATCGACAGCCGGGCCGTGCGATGGGCGAACATTTCAACAACCGCGGCACCAAGTGACTTGATGCTGAGCGGACGCCGACCTTCAGGGGGCAGTGTTTCGGGTTGCCTGATCATCAGCCAAAGCAAGGTCACCACCGAAAAGATCATGAAAGCGGCAAAGATCGCCCGCCAGCCAAAGCCCAGGATAATGAAATGCCCCAAGGTTGGGGCCAACGCCGGGACCAGTGAAAAGACAA
>CBDTVH010000093.1:0-7388 GCA_965363665.1 uncultured Yoonia sp.
AAATAAAGCCCGGCAGAGAGTGGCTTGGTTGTGAAATTCATCTCTGGACCCGCCAGCCCCCTGCTTTATGATGATCCCCAATATCGCGGTAGGACGTGAGGCTTGCGCCAACTGTCATTCGCACGAAACAGGAGGATTACCGCCCATGTTTGCTCTTTTCAGCAACGCCCGCAAGCCGCTGGCTCGCTTTTTTGCTTTCACCGCATTGCTTTGGCTCGCCGCCTGTGACGTGGCCCTGGCACCCGACGCCAATGTCGGTCGCGAGATTGATCCCGATGAACCCATCGAAGTCGCACTTCTGGTGCCCGGGGGCTCGGCGCAGGCGACGGATAATCTGCTGGCGCAAAACTTTGAAAATGCCGCCCGTCTTGCCATTGCTGACCTGAACGGGGCCGACATTGACCTCCGCGTCTACAACACCGGCGGTGGCAACCCGCAAATCGCTGCAAATGCCGCCATACAAGCCGTGAACGAGGGCGCAAAAATTATCATTGGCCCACTCTATGGTGAGGCAGCCAATGCGGCCGGGGTCGCCATTGCAGGGCGCAACGTGAACGTTCTTGCGTTCTCGAACAACAGCGCCTTTGCAGGCGGCAATGTCTTTATCCTGGGCCCCACGTTTGACAACACCGCCGAACGCCTGGTGCAATTCGCCACGCGCCAGGGGGTCAGCCGTTATATGGTACTGCACGGCGATAGCCTTTCCGGTCGGGTTGGGCGTGATGCGATCACCTCTGCCGTGCAAGCCAACGGCGGTGAAATCGTGGGGGTCGAAAGCTATCCGGTTTCGCAGCAGGGAATTTTCACCTCGACCCGCAGGATCGTGTCGAGCATCCGCACGTCGGGCGCACAGGCTGTCTTTACGACAGCGGGGGCGAATGCAGACCTGCCAATTCTTGCAACAGCGCTGCCTGACGCAGGCATGGATACCAGCCAAAGCCGTTTTATCGGCCTGACCCGCTGGGATACGCTGCCACAACTTGCAGCGCTGCCCGGACTTGAAGGTGGCTTGTTTGCCCAGCCTGATCCCGGCCCGTCTGCACTTTTCGCCAACCGCTATGCCGCTACCTATGGTCAGGCGCCACATCCGCTTGCCGGGCTGGCTTATGATGGGATTGCGGCAATTGGTGCATTGGCTGCAACCGGAAACTCCGACGCCGTGACCAAGTCCGCCCTCACCCAGCGACAGGGGTTCCGGGGAACATCCGGTGTCTTCCGCCTGCTGCCAAACGGCCTCAATCAGCGCGGCCTTGCGGTCGCTACCATTCAAAACAATCAGGTTGTGATCCTTGAACAAGCCCCAAGAAGCTTTGGTGGCCCCGGCCTCTGATCGCGTAGCCGCACCGAACGATGACGCGCCGGACGGTTTGATCTGTCCGGCGTCTGCTATTTTCGATGCTGACGCTGTCATGGCACAGATCAAAGAAGCTATCGCAGATACACCTTCGGAAAAGGTCATCAGGGCAGCAACCGTCGATGCGCTCAAGCAGGCCCGCACAGCGGGGCGGCTACAGATCGCATCGGCGTTCAAAGCCCAGCCATTTGCGTCCCGACCGGCCACCCGGGCCTATAGCTGGCTGACCGATCAGATCGTAAAAACGGTTTTGAAAGTCGCGACAGAGCACTTGCATCCACTGGCAAATCCAACCGAAAGTGAGCGGCTCTCGCTGATTGCCGTCGGTGGCTATGGGCGTGGCGAAATGGCCCCGTTTTCCGACGTCGATCTGCTGTTTCTGACGCCCTACAAGATCACCCCATGGGCCGAAAGCGTCATCGAATCCATGCTCTACATCCTGTGGGATCTGAAACTGAAAGTCGGACACGCAACCCGCACCGTGAAAGACTGCCTGAACCTGGCCAGGGACGACTATACGATCCGCACCTCATTGGTGGAATACCGCCATCTTGCGGGCGACGCGGCTCTGGCAGCAAAGTTGGGGAAACGGCTTTGGTCGGAACTTTTCAAATCGACCGCCAGCGACTTTATCGAAGCAAAACTGGAAGAACGCGCCACCCGTCACCGCAAACAGGGCGGGCAGCGCTATGTGGTCGAACCAAATGTGAAAGAGGGCAAAGGCGGTCTGCGCGATCTGCAATCGCTGTTCTGGATCAGCAAATACGTGAACGGCGTGAAAGATGCCGCTGACCTTGTCAATCTGGGCGTTTTCACACCCGAAGAGTTCGAGACCTTCGTAAACGCCGAAGATTTTCTCTGGGCGGTCCGCTGCCATCTTCATCTGCTTGCAGGACGAGCCGTGGACCAACTGACCTTCGACATGCAAGTCGAAGTGGCTGATGCGATGGGATACACCGACCACGGCGGGCGGCGTGGGGTCGAACATTTCATGCAGGCCTATTTCCGGCAGGCCACCCATGTCGGCGAATTGACCCGCATTTTCCTGACCGCACTTGAGGCAAACCACACCAAGCAGGAACCGATGTTGGTGCGGCTTTTGAAAAGGCGCAAAAAAGCCAAGGTCCCCTATGCCATCAAGCAAAACCGCCTGACTGTCGCGGATGAAAGCGCGTTTTTCGCCGATAAGCTGAACATGCTGCGGATTTTCGAAGAGGCGCTGCGCACCGGCACCTTGCTGCATCCCGACGCGATGCGTCTGATCTCGGCAAATCTGGATCAGATCGACGCAGACATGCGTGAAAACAAGGAAGCGCGACGCATCTTTCTTGATCTGCTGCTCAAACACGGCAACCCCGAACGCGCGCTGCGCCGCATGAATGAACTTGGCGTATTGGCCGCCTTCATTCCCGAATTCGCACCGATTGTCGCGATGATGCAGTTCAATATGTATCACCACTACACCGTGGACGAGCACACGATCCAATGCATCAGCAACCTTGCCCAGATCGAGCGTAAAGAGCTGATCGAGGAACTGCCCGTCGTGTCCGGTATTCTGGAGCGCGGGGTAAACCGCAAAGTGCTTTATGTGGCGCTATTGCTGCACGATATCGGCAAGGGGCGCGATGAGGACCATTCGGTGCTGGGCGCGCAAATTGCACGCAAGGTGGCGCCGCGTTTGGGTTTGAACAAGAAGGACTGCGATACGGTTGAATGGCTGATCCGCTATCACCTTCTGTTGTCCGACGTCGCCCAAAAACGCGATATCGCCGAACCACGCACGGTGCGTGGTTTTGCCAAAGCGGTGAAATCCGTCGAGCGGCTTGATCTGCTGACCGCGCTGACGGTCTGTGACATTCGCGGGGTGGGGCCGGGGACATGGAACAACTGGAAAGCGGTATTGATCCGCAACCTTTACAAGGCCACGAAATCGGCGCTTCAGACCGGTTTGGAAGACCTCAACCGTGGTGTGCAAGAGGCGGAAGCCAAGCGTGCGCTTCGGACCGCGCTGTCGGATTGGGATCACAAGGCGCTCAAGGTTGAAATGGGCAGGCATTACGGCCCTTATTGGCAGGGGCTGCCGCTTGCGGCCCAGATTGTCTTTGCCGAACTGCTGCGCGACATTGCCGATGATGAAATCAAGATCGACCTGATGCTGGACGCCGACCGCGATGCCACCCGCGCCTGTTTTGCGATGGTTGATCATCCCGGATTGTTCAGCCGCATGACCGGGGCGCTTGCGCTGGTCGGGGCCAATGTCGTCGATGCACGCACCTACACATCCAATGACGGCTATGCGACAGCGGTTTTCTGGATCCAGGACAATGACGGCAACCCGTATGAAGAGGCACGCCTGCCCCGTCTGCGCAAAATGATCGGGCGGACACTAAGAGGCGAGGTTGTCGCCAAAGACGCACTGAAGGACAAGGATAAGATCAAGAAGCGCGAGCGCGCCTTCAAGGTCCCCACCAACATCAGTTTCGACAACGAAGGGTCCGAGATTTACACCATCATCGAGGTGGATACCCGTGATCGCCCCGGCCTTCTGTATGATCTGACGCGCACGCTTGCGGATAATCATGTCTACATCGCGTCCGCCGTCATCGCCACATACGGCGAACAGGTGGTGGATACGTTTTACGTCAAAGACATCGTGGGCCTGAAATACCATTCCGAAGCCAAGCGCGCCACACTGGAACGCAAGTTGCGCGAAGCAATTGCCCAAGGGGCACAACAGGCTGCGTCCGGATGACAGCTTGGCAGGCTATGAAAGTCGGCCAACGCATTGGCCGAAACCCAGCCGAAACCGGGGGCTGGGGCGCATGAAGCCAATCCGCCTCATGGCCGGGTTTTTCACGGTTGGCATCTGGACATTGCTCAGCCGTGTCATGGGGTTTGTCCGCGACATCATGATTGCCGCGTATCTGGGCACCGGTCCCGTCGCCGAAGCGTTTCTAATCGCTTTTTCTCTGCCCAATCTCTTTCGCCGCTTCTTTGCCGAAGGCGCGTTCAACATGGCCTTCGTGCCGATGTTTTCCAAGAAAGTTGAAGGGGATGATGATCCGCACCGCTTTGCGCAGGACGCCTTCGTCGGCCTTGGCAGTATTCTGACCGCTTTCACCGTGATCGGCGTCATCTTCATGCCGGCGCTTGTCACATTGATGGCCAGCGGGTTCTTGGGAACCGAACGGTTTGATCTTGCGGTCTATTACGGACGCATCGCTTTTCCCTACATTCTGTTCATTTCACTTGCGGCCCTGTTGTCGGGTGTCCTCAACGCCATCGGGCGCTTCACGGCGGCGGCAGCAGCGCCGGTTCTGTTGAACATTATTTTCGTTCTGGCGCTGATCATCACCGGATCTGTCTGCGACTGCGCGGGGCCCGATGGACAGACGATTATCGGTCAGTCGCTGGCCTATGCCGTGCCGCTTGCAGGGATTGCCCAACTTACGGTTGTCTGGATTGCGGCGAAACGGGCGGGCTATGCCCTGCGTATCGGCAAGCCGCGCATGACGCCGGAACTGAAAAAGCTGGCCATCATCGCCGCCCCCGCCGCCCTTGCAGGCGGAGTGGTTCAGATCAACCTGCTTGTCGGCCGGCAAGTTGCAAGCTTTTTTGATGGTGCGGTCGCGTGGCTGAGTTACGCCGACAGGCTTTACCAATTGCCCTTGGGCGTTGTGGGCATCGCCATCGGCGTGGTCTTGCTGCCGGACCTGTCGCGCCGCCTGCGCGCTGGTGATGAAACCGGCGGACGCGATGCCTTCAACCGCGCGTCAGAGATCAGTCTGGCGCTGACCATTCCGGCATCTGTCGCTTTGATGGCAATCCCGCTGCCTTTGGTCAGCGTCTTGTTTGAACGCGGCGCGTTCACGACCGACGATACCGCAGCGACCGCTTTGGCGGTTGCGATCTACGGGCTGGGGCTGCCGGCGTTTGTGATGCAAAAAACCTTGCAACCCCTGTTCTTCGCTCGCGAGGATACCAGACGGCCGTTCTATTACGCGGTTATCGCAATGCTTCTGAATGCGACCCTTGCCATTGGTCTTGCCCCTGTAATCGGGTTTACCGCCGCTGCGATCGGCACGTCGCTGACCGGTTGGGCAATGGTGCTGCTATTGATGCGCGGTGCCCGGACGATGGGTGACGCCGCCAGATTTGACGCACGGTTCAAGAAACGCCTGGGCCGGATCATTGTTTCGGCGTTGGGTATGGGCGCGATCCTGCTGGTGGCGTCAACGACAATGACACCGTTTTTTGGCATCCCGACGGTGCGCTATCTGGCGCTGTTGATTCTGATCCTGATCGGCATCCTGAGCTATTTTGGCATCGGGCATCTGATCGGGGCGTTCAAACTTTCGGAATTCCGCCGGAACATGCGCCGCTAGGACCGTTGGCGCAGCCGCATCACCAGACTGTTCCAGCCGCCCGGTGCAAGAATGATCGACAAAGCGAAACCAGCGAAAAAGCCTGACAGCTCGGAAATCCATTGATTGCTGCCCCCGAAGATCAACCCAAAGATCAACTGGATCAGTAACAAGAAGCCGATCAACCGAAACGCCAGGATCTGGTTGTCACCCGCTTTCCCCAACTTCAACCAAAGCGCATAGGTGTATGCACCGATCAAGCCGTAAACCGGCGTGAATGCCCCGACGAGTGGATAGCGGCTGTCAACCAAAAGGCCAAAGACAACGGCCCCCGCAATGCTGGTTGCAACATAAAGGATAACGACTTTGACCGATCCATAATACTCCGATGTGAATTTGCCCAAAGCCAAAATCAGGGCCGCGCAAAAGGCGACTTGGGTCAGCTGCGCATTCACGAAAGTGTAGGTGACGAACCGCCTGAGCATCTCAAAGGAATAATCGCCAGTCACCAGCACGCGGTCCAGCACGGCAGGCGAAAACCCGTATTGCTCAATCGCCGCAACGCGCCAGCCCACACCGCGCGGGCCGCCAATGATGCCCTGATTGGCAAGCTGGAAAACAGCCTCGATGCCGATGATCGCAAGGGCCAGCAAAACCACCAATGGCGGCAATGCATTGAACGGGCTTTCGGGCTTCATGATGGTCTCGCTGCGCAGTTGACGTTGACGGGTCGCTCGGACATGGGTATGCGACCCCTGCCCCGAAATCCAGCCCGGACGTTGCATCATGAGCAAGACTTCATTCACACCACGCGTTTTCTCGGGGATCAAACCCTCCGGCGGCCTGACGCTGGGCAATTACCTCGGCGCGATCAAACGCTTTGTCGGGATGCAGGGCCAGATGGAAACGATCTATTGCGTCGTCGACATGCACGCCATCACGGTCTGGCAGGACCCCAAAGAGCTGGCGAACATGACGCGCGAAGTGGCGGCAGGCTATCTGGCGGCGGGCCTGGATCCCAGCCAATCCATCCTGTTCAACCAAAGCCAGGTCGCAGCGCACGCCGAATTGGGTTGGATTTTCAACTGTGTCGCCCGGGTTGGCTGGATGAACCGCATGACCCAGTTCAAAGACAAGGCAGGCAGCAATGCGGAAAAGGTGTCGCTGGGCCTATACGCCTACCCTGCGCTGATGGCCGCTGACATCCTGCTGTATCACGCCACGCACGTTCCCGTGGGCGAAGACCAAAAGCAGCACGTGGAATTGACGCGTGATATCGCCGCGAAATTCAACCATGACTTCAAGACCGATTTCTTCCCGCTGATCCGGGTTGGTATCCATTTGCAGAAAACGCTTGAACGATTCCCGTTGAACTTCGATAAGATCTGGGATTTCAGCGACTTTACTTATCTTACCGAAATTCTTCCGCATACGTTTTTTTGCCAGAGGGCTATCCGACATGTTATCTCCAATATCATTGTAAAAGAGGGTTAATTTCAATCACCCACTATGATAAAGACAAACAGTTCCCATCCAAAAATGGACTTCACCCTGTTTCGCCGTCATATGCAAACCTGGGCGGTGTTCATTTCTGGACCGGGAACCATATGTCTCATACATCATCAGCCGTGATACGATTAACGTTTCCTGGAACCTTACTTCAAATCCAC
>CBDTVH010000094.1:0-7355 GCA_965363665.1 uncultured Yoonia sp.
TATTTTCGTCCCTGTCGAAATCATGTACATTGACGATATTCGGGTGCGCGATGCCCCGGCGATTGCGGCACTTCTGGATGCGATCAGTGTGGTGGGCCTGTTGCAGCAGCTTGACGGGCAGGGCCTGTCCTTTGAAGAGGTCGATGCACGGTTTCGCCTGACACCGCAGCAGGTGATCATATCAGAGGCAAGTGCTGTGGGTCCGGGGCTTGGCATTTCGGTGGATGGCCTCTACACGCTCGCCAGCAAACAGATTGATCTACAGGGCGTCGTGTCACCATTTTTTCTGGTCAACAGCATCGGGTCGTTCCTGACCCGCCGGGGTGAAGGGCTGATCGGGTTCAATTACACCATTCGCGGCACATCCGATGCGCCGCAAGTCGGGGTGAACCCGCTTTCGGCGCTGACACCGGGCATGTTCCGCGAGATATTTCGCAGACCTGCACCGGATATTTCCCAATGAAACTAAGCGAATTTGATTTTGATCTGCCAGAAGAGCTGATCGCGACGCGGCCGGCACGTCCGCGTTCTTCGGCGCGGATGTTGCTGGCGCAAGGGGGGCAGATCGAGGATCGCATAGTCAACCAGTTGCCTGACATATTGCGCCCCGGTGATCGTCTGATCCTGAATGATACAAAAGTCATCCCGGCGCGTCTTTTCGGCCAGCGTCATCGGTCGGGCGAGGCAGGGGCGACAGCGGCCAAGATGGATGTGACGTTGTTGGAACCACGCGCCGATGGCAGTTGGTCGGCGCTGATCAAGCCTTTGAAAAAGATACGCGACGGCGAAGTGATCGTTTTTTCAGATGATCTGACGGCTGAAGTGGTCGGGCGCGGGGATGGGCAAGGCTATCTGGCGTTCAACCTGAAGGGCGACGATTTTGATACCGCACTGAACGCGGTCGGGGCAATGCCCCTGCCACCCTATATCGCAGGCAAACGGCCAGCGGATGAGGCGGATAAAAAGGATTACCAAACCTATTGGGCGAAACACTCGGGCGCGGTTGCAGCGCCAACCGCCTCACTGCATTTTGACGCACCGTTGCTGAATGCACTTGCGGACAGGGGTGTGCAGTTCACCCATGTGACACTGCACGTGGGTGCGGGGACATTCCTGCCGGTCAAGGTTGATGATGTGCGCGATCATAAAATGCATGCCGAGTGGGGTGAGGTTACGGCCCAAGCTGCGGCTGAGATGAATGCGACGAAAGCGGCAGGCAATCGTGTGATCCCGGTTGGCACGACGGCTTTGCGGTTGATTGAAAGTGCGGCACTGAACGGAGAGATGCAGCCGTGGAAAGGCCCCACGGATATTTTCATTACGCCGGGTTTCGTCTTTCAGATGGCCGACGGTCTGATGACAAATTTCCATCTGCCCAAATCGACGTTGATGATGCTGGTCTCGGCCTTGATGGGGACCGACACCATTCGCGCCATTTACGCCCACGCCATTGCTGAAAAATATCGCTTTTTTTCCTATGGTGACAGCTCACTTTTGCTGCCAGACCATTGAGGCGTGAACGGGCGAGACGACGTCGTAATCGTGTGGTGACGTCGGCAAGGAATCATGAGATAGGGCGGTTCTGATCTTGCCGGAAAGGGCACGTAATGTTCCAGGTATTCACCGGCTCTTGGGCCTTGTTCGTCGGTATGTTCATGCTGATGGTCGGCAATGGCCTGCAAGGCACGCTATTGGGTTTGCGGGGCGAGGCCGAGGGTTTCACGACCTTCGAGCTGTCCATCGTGATGTCCGCCTACTTTCTGGGGTTCCTGTTCTCATCACGGTTCACGCCTGAACTGATCCGGCGGGTGGGCCATGTCCGCGTTTTTGCGGCTTTGGGTTCGATGATTTCGGCAGTGCTGATTGCCTATCCGGTGCTGCTTGATCCATGGGCGTGGACCATCGGGCGCGTCATTATCGGGTTCTGCTTTTGCGGCGTTTATATCACGGCTGAAAGCTGGCTGAACGATGCATCCAGCAATGAAAACCGGGGCAAGTCGCTGTCGCTTTACATGATCGTGCAGATGGCGGGGATCGTCTTTGCGCAGTGGGTTGTCAGCCGCGGTGATATATCGGGGTATACGCTGTTCATCATTCCGTCGATCCTGGTGTCGTTGGCCTTTGCGCCGGTGCTTTTGTCCGTCAAGCCCATGCCAGCGTTTGCGTCGACAAAACCGATGAAACTACGCGATCTTGTAAAAGCGTCACCGCTGGCTTGCGTTGGCATGTTTATGCTTGGCGGTGTGTTTTCCGCGCAGTTTGGCATGTCTGCCGTCTACGGCAGCCGTGTTGGACTGACGGTCGGTGAGATTTCGTTCTTTGTCTCTGCGATCTATATTTCCGCCTTGGTGTTGCAGTACCCGATTGGCTGGTTGTCCGATCACATGGACCGGCGCAAATTGATCATATGGATCGCGCTGGTCGGTGCTGCGGGGTCGATGATCGCGTTTTTGTTGCCGGGAAGCTATGCGCTGATCGTTGTCAGCGGGGCGATCGTTGGCGGTATGTCGAACCCGCTTTATGCGCTGCTGATTGCCTATGCCAACGACTATCTTGAGAAAGAGGACATGGCCGCAGCCTCGGGTGGGTTGTTGTTCATCAATGGCGTTGGGGCCATTGCCGGTCCGCTGATCGTCGGTGTGATGATGGACGTGATCGGAGATAACGGGTTCTGGCTTTACACCGCCGTTCTGATGGCATCGGTCGGTGCTTATGGCCTTTATCGTGCCACGCAACGTAGCCGTGAAGACTATGACCCAGAGACCGCAAGCGTTCCCTATGCACCGGTTTCCGCTGCCTCAACACTTATTGCGGCAGAGCTTGCGCAGGAATTCTATATTGATGAGGTCGAACAGGAAGAGCAAACGCCTTCAACCTGACCCCAGGTCACCGCAAATGTCACTTCGAAAGATCAAGTGACCGACGCGGTGATCTAAACACTTGTCATGCAAGGATTTGTCTGTTTGCATTTGTAACAAAGATATAAACGACCAAGGAGCGGTGTCGTGGTAGCCCCTGAAGAGGTATTGGCGTTCTGGCTGGATGAGTGTTCTCCGGCTGATTGGTACAAGTCTGATCCTGCGTTCGACGCGGAAATCCGGGACAGATTTGGTGAAACGTGGCGCGAAGCGACGGAAGGCGCGTTAAGCCTTTGGTTGACCTATCCCTCCGGTACGTTGGCTTATATCATCCTGACAGACCAGTTTCCGCGCAATATGTTCCGCGACACAGGCAAGGCTTTTGCAACGGACAGCATCGCGCTGGCTGCGGCCAAGATGGCAATTGAGCGGAAATGGGATCTGAAGATCGACGAACCTGCGCGCCAGTTTTTCTATCTTCCGCTGATGCATTCCGAAAACCTGTGCGATCAGGATCGCGCGGTCCGTTTGATCCATACCCGGATGCCGGAACATGGCGCAGGCAATCAGGATCACGCCTGTGCGCATCGCGCGGTCATCCGTGACTTTGGCCGCTTTCCCTATCGCAATGACGCTTTGGGCCGCAAGACAACCCCGGCAGAGCAGGCGTTTCTTGATGCCGGCGGCTATAGTGCGGCAATTCGCGCGCAGCAGGCCACGGCCGATTAGGATCTCTTGCAGCAATCGGGTAGCTGATATGACCTAAGGTCACTAGAGGTCCTGGCCAAAGTAGTTTAGTGTTCAACTAAATTTGGAATTGGAGGGCGGACCTATGGCTGCGCAGAATTTTGACCTTATCGTAATCGGTGCCGGACCGGGCGGCTATGTCGCTGCAATCCGCGGCGCACAGCTTGGTATGAAGGTCGCAATCATCGAACGCGAGAATTTGGGCGGTATTTGCCTGAACTGGGGCTGTATCCCGACGAAGGCGATGCTGCGGTCATCCGAAGTATTCCACCTGATGCACCGCGCCAAGGAATTTGGCCTGAAAGCGACTGGCGTTGATTATGATCTGGATGCCGTTGTGAAGCGCAGCCGTTCGGTTGCGGGTCAGTTGTCGGGTGGCATCGGCCATCTGATGAAGAAGAACAAGGTGACGGTGTTTATGGGTGAGGCAACGATCCCGGCCAAAGGCAAGGTATCGGTCAAAGGTGACAAGGGCACAGATGAGTTGACGGCCAAGAACATCGTTCTGGCCACCGGTGCCCGCGCCCGCGAATTGCCCGGGCTTGAAGCGGATGGTGATTTGGTTTGGACCTACCGTCATGCGCTGGAACCCAAGAAGATGCCGAAGAAACTGCTGGTCATCGGTTCAGGTGCCATCGGGATCGAATTTGCGAGCTTTTACAACACGCTGGGTGCCGACACCACCGTGGTCGAGGTCATGGACCGCGTGTTGCCAGTGGAGGATGCCGAGATTTCCGCCTTTGCCAAAAAGCAGTTCGTCAAGCAGGGCATGAAGATCATGGAAAAATCCATGGTCAAGCAGCTGGATCGTGGCAAGGGCAAAGTGACCGCCCATATCGAAACCGGCGGCAAGACCGAGAAGATCGAGTTTGACACGGTCATTTCGGCGGTCGGGATCGTGGGCAACGTCGAGGGGCTTGGTCTAGAAGAGCTGGGCGTGAAAATTGACCGCACCCATGTCGTCACGGATGAATTCTGCCGCACCGGCGTTGAAGGTCTTTATGCGATCGGTGATATCGCAGGTGCGCCTTGGTTGGCCCATAAAGCCAGCCACGAAGGCGTCATGGTCGCCGATCTGATTGCAGGCAAGCACGCGCATCCCGTCAAACCCGAGAGCATTGCGGGCTGCACCTATTGCCATCCGCAAGTGGCCTCTGTTGGCTATTCCGAGGCGAAAGCCAAGGAACTGGGCTATGATATCAAAGTGGGCCGGTTCCCGTTTATCGGCAACGGCAAGGCGATTGCCTTGGGCGAACCCGAAGGCATGATCAAGACGGTGTTCGATGCCAAAACGGGCGAGTTGCTGGGCGCCCATATGGTTGGGGCGGAAGTCACCGAACTGATCCAAGGCTATGTCGTTGGGCGCCAATTGGAAACGACGGAAGAAGACCTGATGAATACCGTCTTCCCGCACCCGACATTGTCAGAGATGATGCATGAAAGCGTGCTGGATGCCTATGACCGTGTGATCCATATGTAGACCCTGGCTTTTGCGAACAGGAAAAGCCCGCCCCATGTCTGGGGGTGGGCTTTTTTCTGTCTGCTATTCGATTGTCAGCGGTCGGCTTGCAACGGGTGTGCGACCCTGCGCGAGGAAATACTGGATCACATAGTCCCCCGGTGTGTCAGGCAGGGTAATCGTCAACGGGTTGCCGTTGCGTGTGTAGCCCAGGCTTTCCCAACGTGCGTTACGCTCGGCGCCGACGGGGCCAATTCCGATGTAATCCCCGTCATAATCAGGCCCGTCCCAACCCACGATCAGATCGGATCCGCCAGGTGCTGCGTCAGGGGCAATCAGGCGTGCCGCAACTGCCGTCACGGTAATTGGCACGGTTTGCAGCACGGATCGGTCTTGCCCCGAAAAGTATTGGATCAGGTAATCGCCCGGCGTGGGTGGCACAAGAAGGTCGAGTGGTGTGCCTGCTTCAGTGTAGGCAAACCCCTGCCAGCGGGCGTTGCCGGTCGCACCGACCGCGCCGATCCCGACATAATCCCCGTCATAGTCCGGCCCATCGAAAGCAACCTTGATCGTTGAACCGGCTACGGCTGTTTCAGGCGCGGTTATCGCGACTTTGACCGGGGTGACGATAATGGTTTGCGTGACAAGCACGGCGCGGTCTTGTCCAAGGAAGTATTGAACAAGATATTCGCCCGGCTCCATCGGGACCAGTAGATCGCCAGAGGCGGCATCTTCGACGTAAAAGAAGTTGTCCCAGCGGGCGTTGCCGGTCGCGTCAACCGCGCCGATCCCGATATAATCGCCATCATAGCCGGGGCCAGTCCAGTCCACGTTGATAGTAGAGCCCGCGACAGCCGTAGCGGGGATGGTCAATGAGCCAGTGACGTTCGTGGCGGTGATAGGCACCGTCGCAAGGACCGAGCGATCCTGTCCGAGGAAATACTGGATCAGGTAATCGCCCGGTGCAGTGGGGATCGTCAGATCCGAGGGTGAACCGTCTTGGACATAAAAGAAATTCTCCCACCGGGCATTGCCCGTGGCGTCTGGCGCACCAATGCCGATGTAGTCGCCCTCATAGGCGGGTCCGGTCCAGTTGACGGGAATCTTTGCGCCCACCACGGCTTCGGCTGGTGCATCAATTGTGGCTTCCACCGGTGTCAGGCTGATCGGGATTTCGGCAATGGCTGTGCGGTCATCGCCAAGGAAATACTTGATCACATAGTTGCCGGGTGTCGTGGGCATCAACAAATCCTGTGGATTGCCGTCTTCGACATAGAAGAAGTTGTCCCAGCGTGCATTTCCGGTGGCATCGGGCTTACCAATCCCGACATAGTCACCCGCAAGCGCGGGTCCGGCCCAGCCGACCTGCACCGTATCGCCAGCCAGTGCTGACGCGGGTGCGATGATCCGCGCCGTTGGAAGCTTTTCTTCGAACATGATTTCGACTGCGGTGGCCCCACCTGTGATCGCCACAAACTGGGCGTCACCCGTTTCTTCACCCGCAATGGAATAGGCGCTGGCGGTATAGGCACCTTCTGGCAGGTCATAGGTGAAGGGGTTGGCTTGCGCGTCTTCCACGATCAGCCCTGATCCATCGTTGATATCCCAAAGGATCGGTGTGTCGATCAGCGCCTTGTCTGCGCCCATGACGGCGGTGAAGGTCATGCTGACCAAGGCCGGTTCGGGGGCAGGTTTGGGGTCCGGGGCGGGTTCCATCACCATCGCCGTCATCGCAAGATTCAATTCGTCGGCATTTGACGCGGTCAGGAACTGACCACCGGTTTCTGCGGCCAGACACTGCATTTGCGCCAGTGCCTGGGGATCTGACACATCAAAGCCGACCACATGGGCGGTGAAATTGATGCCTGCCTCCTCAAGCAGACGGGCCGCGGCACAAGGGTCCGGGTTGCAGGTTTCAACGCCATCGGACACCAGGATCACGGTTGCAGTATCCTCGGTGTAGCGCAGTGCCTGGGCGGCGGCGATCACCGCATCGGTCATCGGTGTTTTGCCCAAGGGTTTGATCGCGTTCACTGCCGCCACGATTTCGTTTACCGTGCCGGGGCCGGGCGCAACGATGGTTTCGATATCGGTGCAATTGCCCCGTTCGCGGTGTCCATAGACGGTCAGGCCAAGGCCCTGATCTGCGGGAAAATCAGCTAACAGTTCAGCGACGACCTCTTGCGCGATCGCGATTTTGGCAACGCCGTCGATTTGCCCCCACATGGAGCCGGACCCGTCCAGAACCAGGATGGTATTAGGCTGATCCTGGGCGATGGCTGCTGTGGCGA
>CBDTVH010000095.1:0-7324 GCA_965363665.1 uncultured Yoonia sp.
GCAGGCAAGTGTCGGGCTTCCTTTTGTTGTTGTCGAACTGCACGACAAAGAACAGCTAAACGCTTGCGCGCCATCCATCGATCACATCCGTCAAGGCGCATCGCAGTACCCCGCGGGCGTTGATTTTGCGATTTTTGCTTACGTTCGTGATGGGGATAACATCGACGCGCGGATGTTCGCGCCGCTTGAGAATATCCCAGAAGACCCAGCCACCGGCAGCGCCTGCGCGACACTGGCGGCATTGTTGACCGAAGAACTGGGCAAGGACCTGACCCTCAATATTCTGCAAGGTGCCGCGATGGGCAGGCCGTCTTACATCACCGCCGCCACCAAACATGCCAATCCGGTTCCGGTGACAATCAGCGGCCAGGCTGTGCGCGTGATGCAGGGCACCCTTCTGGTCTAATCTACTGGAAACCAGCCGCCTGCCCCGCTATCAGAGGCACCAAGACACCATGAGGCCGGTATGACGACGACCATTCTAGAACGCTGCGAAGCCAACGGGCTGCGCATGACAGACCAGCGGCGTACGATTGCGGCCGTTTTGCAGGAAGCCGACGACCATCCCGATGTCGAGGAACTGTATAACCGCGCAGCAACGGTTGATCCCCGGATATCTCTGGCGACTGTTTACCGGACCGTCAAACTGTTCGAAGAAACGGGGATACTGGAAAAGCATGAATTCGGGGATGGCCGCGCGCGGTATGAGGCAGCGGACCGTGAACATCATGATCACCTGATCGACGTCCATTCCGGCGACGTGATCGAGTTTGTCGATCCCGAGATCGAGGCGCTGCAAGAACGGATCGCCAAAAAGCTGGGGTATCGCCTGATGGGTCACCGGCTAGAGCTTTATGCCGTCCCCCTGACCGACAAGGACGACTGAGCTTGGATAATATCCGCGGTGCGGCCTTCATGGTCTTTGCTATGTTCTGCTTTGCTGTGGAGGATGCCCTGATCAAAGGGTTGGCCGGGGCGATCCCGGCAGGTCAGGTGTTGGGCATCATCTGTCTGGGCGGTTTTCTGGCCTTTCTGGCGTGGTCCGCGTTCAGGCGCGAACGGCTTTGGCAGCCTGCCTATCTGGACCCAAAGGTCATCATCCGCAGTCTGTGCGAAGTTGTTGGATCGTGCTTTTTCGTCTCTGCCTTGGCGCTTATCCCGCTGACGACGGCCTCTGCCGTAATCCAAGCGACCCCTTTGGTTGTCGCGATGGGGGCCGCCCTGTTTCTGGGTCAGGGGATTGGCTGGCGCAGATGGATTGCGATCATCATCGGCTTCATCGGTGTGTTGATCATCATACGCCCCGGCATGGAGGGGTTTGTGCCCGCCACCTTGTTGGCCGTAGGCGGCATGCTTGGTCTGGCCGCGCGCGATTTGGTGACACGCAGTCTGACGGTTGAACTGACGGGGCCGCAACTGGGTATCCATGCCTTCGGATTGGTCGCCCCTGCCGCTTTCGTGTTGGTGCTTTTGCAGGGGCAGGCAATTGTCGCACCCACCCCGCCGCAATGGGCCTTGCTGGGTGCTGGTGTGGCAATTGGCATGCTGGCGTATCTTGCAATCATCGCCGCGACCCGGAAGGGGAACGCCGGCATCATTTCTTCTTTCCGCTATAGCCGCATGGTTTTTGCGCTGATCGTCGGCTACATCGCCTTTACTGAAATCCCCGATGCCGCCACTATCATAGGTGCATCGATCATCATCGCATCCGGTATCTATACCCTCTGGCGCGAGACGCGCTTGCGCCGCGCTTCCCTTGCGTCGCAACCCGCGCTATAGAGCGCCTGATACCGCTAACACATCGCTTTAGGAGCATCCCATGAGCACGATCATCGACATCCACGCCCGCGAAATTCTGGACAGCCGGGGCAACCCCACGGTCGAAGTGGACGTCATCCTGGAAGACGGCACCATGGGCCGCGCGGCAGTGCCATCGGGTGCCTCCACGGGCGCACATGAGGCGGTGGAAAAGCGCGACGGCGACAAAAGCCGCTACATGGGCAAAGGCGTGCTGGAGGCCGTTGCCGCCGTGAATGGCGAAATCGCCGAGGCGATCCTCGGGTTCGATGCAACCGAGCAGGTCGCCATCGACATGGCAATGATCGAACTGGACGGCACACATAACAAGGGCCGCCTCGGCGCAAACGCGATCTTGGGTGTATCCATGGCCGTCGCGAAAGCCGCCGCAGATTTCACCGGACAGCCGCTCTTCCGCTACATCGGCGGCACCTCTGCCCGCACACTGCCCGTGCCGATGATGAACATCATCAACGGCGGCGAGCATGCAGATAACCCGATCGACATTCAGGAATTCATGATCATGCCGGTTTCTGCGGAAAACATCCGCGAAGCGGTGCGCATGGGGTCTGAAGTATTTCATACATTGAAGAAAGAGCTTTCGGCTGCTGGCCACAACACCGGCATTGGCGATGAGGGCGGCTTTGCTCCCAACCTTGCCAGCACATGCGATGCGCTGGATTTCATCATCACGTCAATCAAGAAGGCCGGCTATAAGCCCGGAGAGGACATCTACCTCGCCCTCGATTGTGCGGCGACCGAATACTACAAAAACGGCAAATACGAAATGGTTGGCGAAGGTGTGTCGCTGACCAGCGATGAAAATGTGGCCTATCTGACGGCTCTGGTGGATGACTATCCCATCATTTCCATCGAAGACGGCATGTCCGAGGACGACTGGGACGGTTGGGCCACCCTGACGGAGGTGCTGGGCGACCGTGTGCAACTGGTTGGCGACGATCTCTTCGTCACCAACCCCGCCCGTCTTGCCGACGGGATCGCGCAGCGCTCTGCCAATTCCATGCTGGTCAAGGTCAACCAGATCGGCACGCTGACTGAAACATTGCAGGCCGTCGACATGGCCCACCGCGCGCAGTTCACTAACGTGATGTCGCACCGGTCGGGTGAGACGGAGGATGCCACGATTGCAGACCTTGCCGTTGCCACGAACTGTGGGCAGATCAAGACCGGTTCGCTGTCACGCTCTGACCGGCTGGCGAAGTATAACCAATTGATCCGCATCGAAGAATTGCTGGGCGAGACAGCCCTTTACGCAGGCCGGAGCATCTTGAAAGGATGATCCTGGCTGTGGGCAAATACGACGTGCCCGCGGACCATGTGGCGACGGTTATCACCACGCTTGAGATGACCGCGCCGACGATGGCAGACCGCCTTCCCTTTCCTGATGGGATCAGCGCGCGCAAAGAAGACCTTGAGCTTGATCAATTTCGCGCGCTCTTTCGCAAGATCGGCACGCCGTGGCTGTGGACCTCTGGCCTGACCGCCCCGGATGCAGAGGTCAGCGCGGCCCTGAACGACCCAAATGTGGATTACTGGGTGATCTATCAGAGAGCGGATGCCATTGGATTGGTCGAGCTGGATTTCCGCAAGACAGGCGCCTGTGAACTTGTGCTTTTCGGCATGGTGCTAGAGGTGACAGGCCAAGGGCTTGGCCGCCCGATGATGGCGCTTGCACAATCCGAAGCCTTCGCCCACGACATCACCCGCTTTCAGGTCTGCACCTGCCACCTCGATTCACCGCAAGCACTGCCCTTCTACCTCAAGTCGGGTTTCACCCCCATCAAACGCGCGGTTGAGGTCTTTCCCGACCCGCGCCTGAGCGGCCACCACGCGCCCGACACGGCACCGCATGTCCCATGCCTGACATGACCGCCGACGATATTATCGCGCAACTGGACCTTACCCCGCATCCTGAGGGCGGGTATTACCGCCAGACCTGGATTGCTGAAAACGAAGGCCGTGCGACGGGCACCTGCATCTATTTCCTGCTGAAGGCCGGACAGGAAAGCCATTGGCACGCGGTCGATGCCGTTGAAATCTGGCACTTTTACGCTGGTGCGCCGCTGACCTTGTCGCTTGCCCCGTCTTTGGCAGGACCCGCCACTGACATCGCATTGGGCCCTGACCTTTCAGCGGGACAGATACCGCAGGCCATTGTCCCCGAAGGCCATTGGCAAAAGGCGGCAACCACAGGCGACTGGACGCTGGTGGGCTGCACCGTATCGCCTGGATTTCAGTTCGCGGGTTTCACACTTGCCGATCCGGGCATTGATATTCCGCGCTAGCCGCTGGGACCTTCCATTAACACATCCTCTTCCGGCATCTCGCCTGTTTCCAAGATGTGCATCATCTCTGCGTTCATCGCCGCCTCGCGGGGCCCCAGAATTTCCTGCACGCGGGCGATGTAGGCCTCGTTTTCCATGACGGGGATGTTCGGGTCGTAGACATCGGCCAGCGAAATCATCGACGAGCGGTCTGCACGGTTGAACGCATCTACCATCATTTGCGCGCGATCTCTGGGGATATTCAGCGCCTCCAAAGCAGAGCGCCCCATGCGCAGTGAGCTGTCATAGTTTTCGCGGATGATATCGCGACAACCAGCCGCCCATAGTTCGTACACATGATGTCGGTCGACCGCACGTGCCACGATATGCACGTTGGGTGCCGTTGTGCGCACATAGCGCACAAGCTGTGTCAGTTTTTCGCGGTCGTCGATGGCGGCGACAAAGACCTTGGCTTTTTGCAATCCGGCCGCCTGCAACAGATCGGGCCGTGTGGCATCACCATAGTAGATGCGCGCGCCGAAACGGCGCATGTTTTCAAGGTGTTGCGCGTTGTAGTCGATGACCGTCAGGTTATATCCCGCCGCACTCAGAATGCGGCGGACAATGCCGCCGATGCGCCCGCCGCCTGCGATGATCACCTCGCCCTGTTCGTCGATGTCGTCGGCTTCACCGTCAGCCGTCACGCCATGGCGCGGCACGATCACGCGGTCGTAGAAGATAAACAATAGCGGCGTCAGCATCATGGATATGGCCACGACCAACAGCAATTGATCGGCCAGAATTTGCGGCAGAATGGCGTTGGACACCGAGAAGGATAGCAAGACAAACCCGAACTCACCCGCTTGCGCCAGGCTAAGCGCCAACAGCCAGCGGTCTGCACCGCGCAGCTTGAACACGATGGCCAAGACGGCAAGAACCACCGCCTTCACCGCGATCAAAAGGATGGTCAAACCAAGGATCAGGAACAGGTTATCGGCGAGCAGCGCAAAGTTGATGGCGGCGCCTACCGTCATGAAGAACAGCCCCAACAGAAGCCCCTTGAACGGATCAATGTCGGATTCCAACTCATGCCGATATTCGCTATTGGCCAGCACAACACCTGCAAGAAAAGTTCCCAGCGCAGGTGACAGCCCGACAAGCGACATCAAGAGCGCGATGCCAACGACCATCATCAATGCGGTCGCGGTAAATAATTCACGTAAGTTGGCACCGGCGATAAAACGGAACACCGGGCGGGTCAGATAACTGCCTGCGCCAACCACCGCAGCAATGGCCACGACGTTGACCAACGCGGTTTGCCAACCGTTCAGACCCGCAACAAGGCTCATATCCGCACCATGGTCGCCGGCATCACCATGATCATCAACGGCACCGTGTGCGACATCGCCGACACCGCCGAACAGCTCCGGCATCGCAAGCAATGGCATCAGCGCCAGCATCGGGATCACCGCGATATCCTGAGCCAGCAACACCGAAAAGCTGGCTTGCCCGCCATCGCTTTTCATCAAGCCCTTTTCATTCAATGTTTGCAGCACGATAGCCGTCGAACTTAACGCCGCAATCAGACCAATCGCCAAGGCGACAGTCCACCCCAGACCCAAAAGCATGCCAAGTCCCATAACCACAGCCGCCGTCACCCCGATCTGGCCGCCACCCAACCCGATCAGCCGACCACGCATCGCCCACAGGCGCTTGGGTTCCAGCTCCAATCCGACCAGAAACAGCATCATCACGACGCCAAATTCCGCAAAATGCTGGATCGAGATCACATCGACGTTCAGCACGGCCAACACAGGGCTGATCACAATGCCCGCGATCAGGTAGCCAAGCACCGACCCAAGCCACAACCGTGTGGCAATCGGGACGGAAATGACGCCCGCAATTAGAAAGATGAAGGCGAGAAGAAGAAAATCAGTCATGAGCACGGTCCTTGGGTCGCCTGATGATGCGCATGGCTGGTCGATTTTGGAAAGAGCCAGCCATGGCCGGACATAAAAAAGGGAGGGCCTGGGCCCTCCCTGAGTTTCGCTGATCAGGCTCACTCATTATATACCGCTCGGTTTTTTTGCCTGCGGCCCAATCCGCGTCGGAGCGAGCGCACCCGCTCCGAAGCTCTGTATTCTCAGCTACACCCTGACGTCCCGCCACAAGTGTTGCACTTCATGCAAGTTCCGTTGCGCACCAGCGTGTAGTTGCCGCACTCGCCGCAAGGATCGCCTTCGTAACCCTGCATTTTTGCCTTATCGCGGGCCGAAATCGTCGTCGCTGTCCCGGTGGCCACGACGCTTTCGCTGACGATGGTCTGCAATGCGCCGACCGGGTCACTGGCTGCATCGAGGGCCTTGGCGCTGACGCCGCCCTGCAACACAACCAGATCCTGTGGCATGCGCTTGCGCAGATAGCCGGTAGAAGAAATCTGCTTGAGCACTTCGAGCGACCGTGACGCGGCGTTCTCGGTTGGGGTCTGGACGTTTGATACGCCCTCTTCCTCGCCGCGGCCAACGCTGTCGAAGGTCGCCCCCTCTGGCTTGACGTGTGCCAGATCGGTCCGGTCAAGGTAGCTGACAGCCAGTTCGCGGAAGATGTAATCAAGGATCGACGTTGCATTCTTGATGCTGTCGTTGCCCTGCACCATGCCCGCAGGTTCGAATTTGGTGAATGTGAAGGCATCCACGAATTCTTCCAGTGGCACGCCGTATTGCAGACCAACCGACACCGCGATGGCGAAGTTGTTCATCATGGCACGGAAGCCCGCACCTTCCTTGTGCATGTCGATGAAGATCTCGCCCAACTGGCCATCTTCGTATTCGCCCGTGCGCAGATACACTTTGTGCCCGCCGACGATAGCCTTCTGGGTGTACCCCTTGCGACGCTGTGGCATCTTTTCACGCTCGCGGTTGCGCACCTCCTGCACGATGATCTTTTCGACGATCTTTTCGGCCAGAACGGCGGCCTTTTCGTGGTGGTTGCCGCTTTCAAGGATTTCTTGTGCGTCCTCGTCGTCTTCGACCAAGGCAGCTGCGAGAGGCTGGGACAGCTTCGAGCCATCACGGTAAAGCGCGTTGGCCTTCACACCCAGCGACCAGCTCAGCTCGTAGGCTTTCTGACAATCCTCGATGGTCGCATCATTGGGCATGTTGATCGTCTTGGAGATCGCACCCGAGATGAAAGACTGCGCCGCGGCCATCATGTAGATGTGGCTGTCAACGCTCAGATAACGC
>CBDTVH010000096.1:0-7312 GCA_965363665.1 uncultured Yoonia sp.
AAAAGCCAGTCGCGCCGACCTTGCCGTTTGTTCCTTCAAGCGCCTGCAGATACTCAAAGCCCGCAAAGAAATCGTTCAACAGCGCCTCTTGATCCAGGGTGCGCTGCATATCGCGGCCCTCGTCGTCGTTGCCAGGGTAGCCGCCAAGCGAGGACAGGCCATCCGGACCCATAGCGACAAAACCGGCCTTCGCAAGACGCCGGACAACGTCGCGGATGTATGGATTTAGCCCCCGGTTTTCATGCACGACAAGGACAGCCGCCGGTGGCCTGTCGGGGTCTATGTTGGTAGGGCGCACAATGTAGGCGGTGATATCGCCGGTTCCATCCGGGCTTTGATAGACGATATCCTCGCCTTCGATGTCTGGATCATCCTCGGCGACCTGTTGCGCCATTGCGTAATTCGGCGAAAGCGTGCTGAGGATCGCTGCGGCCGTAAGCCCGCCTACAGCCCATCTGCCCGCGCGGTCCAGAAACTCGCGCTTTGAGATTTTCCCGTGTGCGTAGTAGTCGTATAGATCAAGCAGATCCTGATCAAAGTCGGCGGCTGTCAGACGGCGTGAGGTTATGTGTTTGTTCATGTCACCTTCTCCCTGTTTATAAAAATATTTAGTGCATATGCATCGCAAGGCTAGCGCACCAATGCGCTGACAACCGCCGTTGGCCCCGAAAACCGGCTTAGTTTAAGCAGCAGGCATCCGTTGTTCGACAATCTCGGCCCACCAAGAGCATCCCGCCGCCATCGTTTCATCGTTAAAGACATATTTCGGATGGTGCACATCCGGGCCATCTCCGTTGCCGACAAAAATGTAGGCCCCGGGGCGTTCTTCAAGCATGAAAGCAAAATCCTCGCCACCCATGGTCTGATTGGCGTGCGCGCAGGACCCTGCCACCGATGCCGCGACTTCCGCCGCGAACGCGGTTTGTTCGTCGTGGTTGACCATCACAGGATAGCCACGCCGGTAGTCCACACTGGCGGTCGCCCCAAAGGCCGCTGCCGTTCCGGTTGCGATCTCCTTGAGCGCTTTTTCAGCAAGATCACGTGTTTCGTTCGACATCGAGCGTACCGTTCCGCGCAAATGCACTGTCTGCGGGATAACGTTGTAGGCCTGTGATGCAGTCTGAAAACTGGTAACCGAAACCACCACTTGTTCGGTTGGGCTGACGATGCGTGACGCAATCGACTGCAACGCGATGACCACCTGCGCGGCAACCACGGTCGTATCCACGGCAAGGTGCGGTTTGGCCGCATGTCCGCCCCTGCCCTCTATCACCATGTCGAACTGGTCAGCGGATGCGAAGAACGCGCCGGGCCTGATCGCGAATTGGCCAACAGGCAAACCCGGCCAGTTGTGCATGCCATAGACCTCTTGAATGCCCCAACGGTCCATCAGGCCGTCATCGCACATTTCCTTGCCACCGCCGCCACCTTCTTCGGCAGGCTGAAAGATGATCACGACGGTCCCATCAAAATTTCGCGTTTCGGACAAATATTTTGCGGCCCCCAAAAGCATCGCTGTATGTCCATCGTGACCACAGGCGTGCATCGCCCCGTCCACCTTGGATTTATAGGGCACGTCTGTCTGTTCCTGCATCGGCAGCGCGTCCATGTCGGCACGCAGACCGATAACCTTGCCAGAGCTGTCCGATTTGCCCTTGATCACGCCCACGACGCCGGTGCGGCCGATCCCGGTGGCAACTTCGTCACAACCGAAAGCCCGCAGTTTATCTGCAACGATCGCCGAGGTACGATGCGTCTCGAACAGAATCTCGGGGTTTTCGTGCAGGTCGTGCCGCCATGCGGTGATTTCAGGCAGCAATTCGGCAAAGCGGTTCTTGACGGGCATTCTTTAATCTCCGGCTTATTTACACCTTATGTGGCTTCATCGGCCAGCATGTCCACCAGACGCGCGATAAATTGCTCGCCTTGGCGGAATTGATCGACGCTGATGAATTCATTGGGCTGGTGCGCCTGTGCGATGTCACCCGGCCCGCAAATCACGGCTGAATAACCGCGTTCCTGGAACTGCCCTGCCTCTGTGCCGTAGCTGACCACGTTGCTGGCGTTTTCACCGGTCAGGCGGCGGACCAAAGCTTCGGCCTTGCCCCGCTCTTCGGGAACCAATCCCGGGACGTGGAAATATTGCTGTGCACTGATCCCTGCTTCGGGGCGTACCGCCTTCATCTCGGCCTCGATCTCGGCCAGTTTGGCATGAAAACGCGTCTTCCAGTCGTCGATATCCTCGCCCGGGACAATCCGGAAATCAAAGCCGAAATGACAGTCTTTGGCGGTGATGTTATGGGCCGTGCCTCCGCTGATCGTGCCGACGTGCAGCGTGGTGTAGGGCGGGTCGAAATCAGCGGCCAGTGCGCTGGGTGTCTTGGCCGCATTTTCCGCGTTCACCTGATTGGCCCACTCGATCAGCTTGGCGGCCATCATGATCGCGCTGACACCGGTGGGGGCAAGCGAGGAGTGCACCTCGAACCCGCGGAAATGCATTTTGTAGCCGATCCCGCCCTTGTGCCCCGTCACGACCTTCATCATCGAAGGTTCGCCCACCAGCACCGTGTCGGCGCGCGGCAGCCCCATGCTGACCATATGGTCGATCATGGGCGGCGCGCCGGTACAGCCGACCTCTTCGTCATAGCTCAGCGCGATTTGCAGGGGCCGTTTGATGCCCCGTTCCAGCGCAAGCGGAACAGCGGAAAGTGCCAGCGCGTCAAAGCCCTTCATGTCGCAGGTGCCACGGCCAAAAAGTTTTCCCCCGCGTTCGGTCACAGTGAAAGGGTCGGTGTCCCACGCCTGCCCATCAACGGGCACGACATCCGTGTGACCCGACAACACGACACCGCCATCAATGTCCGGGCCCACATGGGCGTAAAGGGCGGCCTTGGTGCCGTCCTCATTGGGGACGCGGGTGGATTTGACACCGAACCCGTTCAGATAATCTTCAACAAAGTCAATCAGTTCAAGATTACTGTCGCGGCTGACTGTTGGAAATCCGACCAAGCGGTCCATCAGGTCTCTGGCGGTGAGGGTCATTGCGGTCCTTTCAACGTGGCGCCCGTTTCGGCGACAGAGCGCGCAAAGCGTGGGCAATCCAAGTGTGGCCCGTTCAATGCCGGGCTGCAAACAGGAATCAACTTGCGGGTTCAGATTTTGATGATACCGTCTGATGTTAACGCAACCAGTGTGAAAATCGCCGGTGCATAAAAAAATAACGAACCACCTGGGAGGTTCATATATGCCCGATGGGGCGCTGCCCGTCCTGGATGTCCGGGACCTCAAAACCGTTTTCCAGACGCGCGGTGGTGAAGTCCACGCTGTCAACGACGTGAGCTTTTCCCTTCGCCCTGGCGAATTGCTAGGTGTGGTCGGCGAGAGTGGTTCCGGCAAGTCCGTCACGATGATGTCGCTGCTGGGGTTGTTGCCTTCGCCCCCTGCCGACGTGCGTGGTGGGTCGGTCCAGTTCGACGGCAAGGACCTGCTGCACGTCCCGCCCGAAACACTGCGGTCAGTGCGCGGTGGCAAGATCGGCTTTGTATTTCAAGACCCGATGACCTCGCTCAATCCGGTCTATACGGTGGGCTATCAAATTGCAGAGCCGCTGCGAAAGCACATGGGCCTGAACAAGCGGCAGGCCGCTGCCCGGTCGCAGGAATTGCTTGAATTGGTGGGTATTCCTGATGCAAAACAACGCCTTGACGATTATCCACACCAGTTTTCGGGCGGTATGCGGCAGCGCGTGATGATCGCGATTGCGCTTGCCTGTGATCCGCAGGTTCTGATCGCCGACGAACCAACGACCGCACTTGACGTCACCATTCAGGCGCAAATTCTTGAGTTGATGAAAGACCTGCGTGACAAGTTGGGCATGGCGGTGATCTGGATTACCCACGACCTAGGTGTGATCGCAGGCATCGCCGACCGCGTGATGGTCATGTATGGTGGTCAGATCGTCGAACATGCGCCGGTACATGAGCTGTTTTCAAACCCCCAACACCCCTATACTCGCGCCTTGCTCAAGACGATCCCGACAATTCATGGCGAACGTGCCCCGCGCCTGACCATCATCGAAGGTCAGCCGCCGATCATGACCGGCGCACCCACCGCCTGCCCGTTCCGGGACCGCTGTGATGTCGCGTTTGATCGCTGCGCCCAAGAAAATCCACCACGCTATGATGTCGGCAATGGCCATGATGCGGCCTGTTTTTTCGACGCCCGCACCGGAGCGCCGCGCGATGTTTGATGTTGGCAAGAAACCACTGGTCAGTGTGCGCGACCTGAAGATGCACTTTCCCATCTACGCGGGACTGCTGCGGCGGCGTGTCGGCGAAGTAAAGGCCGTCGACGGCGTCAGCTTTGATGTGTTCGAGGGTGAAACCCTGGGGCTGGTCGGCGAGTCCGGCTGCGGGAAATCGACCTGTGGGCGCGCGGTGTTGCGGCTCTATGACATCACATCCGGTTCCATCGTGATTGATGATCGCGAAATCGGCAGTACACCGCAATCTGCCCTGCGCTCTATGCGTCCGACCATGCAGATGGTCTTTCAGGACCCGCAAGCGTCGCTGAACCCGCGCATGACCGTCGAGGATATCATCAAGGAGCCACTGAACGAGCATACCAAGCTGAGTGACGCTGAAAAGCGTGAAAAAGTAGGTGAGTTGATGGATGCGGTCGGCCTGAACCGCAAGTTCGCCAAACGCTATCCACATGCATTTTCCGGCGGGCAGCGCCAGCGGATCGGGATTGCACGTGCACTGGCGCTGAACCCCAAGTTCATCGTTTGTGATGAGCCGATTGCCGCCCTGGATGTGTCCATTCAGGCGCAAGTGGTGAACCTGCTGGAGGATTTGCAGGAACAGTTCGGCCTGACCTATCTGTTCATCAGCCATGATCTGTCGATGGTCCGTCATATCGCGACACGTGTTGCCGTGATGTATCTGGGCAAAGTCGTTGAACTGGCGCCGCGCGAAGCACTTTATGCAGACCCCCTGCACCCCTACACCAAGGCGCTTCTCTCCGCCGTGCCAGAGCCTGACCCCAGCCTTGCCCGCACGAACGAGCGTATCATCCTGAAAGGTGACGTGCCGTCCCCGTCCAATCCACCCAAAGGCTGCAATTTTTGCACTCGCTGCCCGTCAGTGATGGATATCTGCAAAGAGGTGGAACCAGACTACCGCGAGGTGCACCCCGGCCGGTTCACGGCCTGTCACCTTTACAACGAAACAAACGGCACTGCCGAAGCAACGGCAGGTCAAGAGGCCGAAGAGCACACACAATGAAGAGTACCAATAAGGAGAAGTTAACATGAAACTCAAAACAGCCCTGATGGGCGCTGTTGCCAGCTTGGGGCTAGCCCCCATGGCCTATGCCGATGGGCACGAAGGCGAGCGTGGCCGCGACGGCAACGTCAATATCATTTATTGGCAAGCTGTCTCGATCATGAACCCGTTCCTGTCGGGCGGCACCAAAGACATTGAGGCGGCCAGCCTCGTGCTTGAACCATTGGCCCGTTACGACGAAACCGGCATGATGGTTCCATATCTTGCGACTGAAATCCCGACCGTCAGTAATGGCGGCGTGTCCGAGGATCTCACCTCGATCACATGGCAAATCGACCCTGACGTGGTCTGGTCCGATGGCACACCTGTGACGTCACGCGATGTACAGTTCACCTATGAGTACTGCACCGCCGAAGGTGGTGGTTGCGCGCAAGGCGCCAAATTCTCGAACGTCGAAAGCGTCGAGATGATTGACGAAAAGACCGTGAAGGTGAACTTCACCGGTCCTGCACCAAACCCTTATCAAGCATTTGTCGGGCACGAATCGCCAATCATTCAGGCCGCCCAGTTCGCCGAATGCCTTGGGCCGCGTGCGCCAGAGTGTACTGATGCCAACTTCAACCCCGTCGGTACTGGTCCGTTTGTCGTGACCGACTTCCGCGTCAACGACGTGGTTCAATTTGCAGCAAACGAAAACTACCGGGATCCAAGCAAGCCTGCCTTTGCGACCGTGACCTTCAAAGGGGGCGGTGATGCAACGGCTGCGGGTCGTGCTGTCATGGAAACAGGCGAATTTGACTATGCCTGGAACATGCAACTCGCGCCTGATGTCATCGCTTCGATGGCCGAGGGTGGCATGGGCGTGCCCGTGTCTGCATTCGGTACGCTGGTCGAGCGGATCGAGATGAACCTGACTGATCCATCGCCAGAGCTGGAAGAAGGCGTGCGCTCTACCGTCGCCGCACCGCACCCGTTCCTGACGGATGCACGTGTGCGTGAAGCACTTTCCATCGCCATCGACCGCGATCTGTTAGTCGAGGTGGGCTACGGTCAGGCCGGTCGTCCGACCTGTAACCTTGTGCCGGCCCCTGCGCTTTATGCGTCGGACAACACAGCCTGCCTGACACAAGACATGGATCGTGCGAATGCTTTGCTGGATGAAGCAGGCTTCATGATGGGGTCCGACGGCGTGCGCGTGAACGACGAAGGTGTGCGTCTGTCGGTGCTTTACCAGACGTCCACGAACGCTGTGCGTCAGGACTTTCAGGCGCTGATCAAGCAGTGGTGGGAAGAGATCGGTGTGGAAACCGAACTACGCAACATTGATGCTGGTGTCTTCTTTGGTGGTGACCCGGGTTCGCCTGACACATTCCAGCGTTTCTATGCGGACGTTGAAATGTACGCCAACAACTTCCCCGGCACGGACCCACAGGCCTATCTGGGCGCTTACCTGTGCGAAAATATCCCAAGCCCGGAAACACAGTGGCAGGGCGAGAACATCAACCGTGTCTGTGACCCGGCCTATGACGCACTCTGGGCAGAGCTTGCAGCAACCGCTGACCTTGAAGAGCGGGGCCGCATTGGCCGTGAGCTGAATGATATGCTGACCAAAGACAGCAACATCATCGTGCCACTGGTTGACCGGGGTCGTGTGTCTGCACATGCCGTCACCCTTGGTGGCGTTGTCCTGAACACATGGGACAGTGAGCTGTGGAACATCGCTGACTGGTATCGCATCGGCGACTAACCCAATTGCGCGGACCGGGGGTTTCCTTCGGTCCGCATCCCCCCGTTCCTGAAAGCCATGGAAAACCACAAAAACAAGACCCCCCTGCTCAATAAGCCCTACAAGGCCTTTGAGCGGACACGCCCCGATCTGCTTTGCGATCTAAAGGTGATCGAGGGAAAGGAATGGCTTGCACAGGGGGAGCTGGCCAAGGGCATGGCCTGCTTTCTGCATCCGATCCTGCAATATCCCGAGGACTACGCCATGCTCAGCTCGGCCTTTTTACAGTTGAGGAATATCG
>CBDTVH010000097.1:0-7168 GCA_965363665.1 uncultured Yoonia sp.
GTCGTCCGACGACCTGCCCATGCTCCAGCACAAAGGGCGCTTCGTGGCAACGCACCTCCAACACGCCACGCGAACCTGATCCGCCGGCTTCTGCATAGCCGAAACCGGGGTCAAAGAAGCCTGCGTAATGCACCCGAAACTCGCCGACCATCGCCAGATAGGGGGCCATTTCAGCCGCCTGCATCGGTGGGATCACAATCGCCTCGCGGCTGACCAGAATGTAGAACGCGCCGGGATCAAGGATGATCCAGCCGTCTTTGGTGTGCACCTCTTCCCAGAATTCGGCCGGGTCGTAATGATTCAGTTTCGACAGGTTCACGACGCCGGTGTGTGGCTTGGCACGGTAGCCGACAAGGGTCCCGTCGTTGGGCCTGAGATCAACCGAAAAGCCAAGGCCATCAGAGATGACAGGTTCACCCGAAACAATAGGCGTCTGCGCGTGAAGAGAACGCAGATCATCGTCTGACATCATCGTCTTGCCTTGGCGAAAGATGATCTGGTTCAGCATTTGTCCCGGGCTGGCGACCACGGAAAAGGAGCGGGGGCAAATTTCCACGTAAAGCGGACCGTCGTAGCCTTCGGGCACGCGGTCAAACTCGATCCCGTGATCCGTGATGATCCGCGTCAGCAGATCAAGGCGGCCGATGGATGACTTGGCGCTGGCAGCCGCCGTCATTCCTTTGGGCAGTGTCAGCCGTTCCATCAGTGGCACGACATAAACGCACCCTTTTTCCAGAACGGCACCACCATCCAGTTCGACGGCGTGCATCTGGAAATCTGCCAAACGTTGCTTCACCGTGCGCTGACGCCCCGCAAGAAAGGACGCACGCACACGGTATGCCGTCTGCCCCAAGCGCAGATCAAGCGACGCCGGTTGGATCTGACCGTCCTCAATCGGGCTGTCAGCGGCAATGCCGCCCGATGCAATCATGTCGCGGATCTGGTGGTCTGCAAGCACACCGGCGTTTGTCATGTTATCCCCCATCGGATACCAAAACGCCCGCCGTGCAGACGCACAGACGGGCGGTTATGATTGGTCGGGCTAGCAGGACTCGAACCTGCGACCTTCCGTCCCCCAGACGGACGCGCTACCAGGCTGCGCCATAGCCCGACTGACCGCGTTCATACCCCAAAACCGTCCAAGGGCAAGCCCGAAAAGCATGTCTCAGCCACGCATCCGGTCGCGCACGGCTTCCAGACGCGCCAGCAGTGGTGCGATCTGTGCTGCGCGTGCTTGCAGATGCGACGGATCGGCAGGCGCGCGCCCGATCAGGCGAGGGGCGGCATCGGGCAGACCCTTTGGCGGCGCGGGCAAGTCTATTGTGATGGCCGGTGGCGCGGCGGCAGGTGCGTCGAAGGGGAACGCGTCTTGCTGTGGCGCAGGCGCGGGGGCAACGGGCTCCGGCTTGGTGGCAACCGGCGGTTCTTGCGGTGCAGCCTCTGGCGCGGGCGATGACATCGACTGTCCTAAGCCCGCAACATATTTGACGCCTTTTTCGCGCAGCAGTTTCTGGGTGCCTTTGATCGTCAGCCCGTCTTCATGCAGCAGCTTCTTGATACCACCAAGCAGATCCATGTCAGTGGGGCGGTAATAGCGTCGACCACCGGCCCCTTTGACGGGTTTGATCTGGCTGAACTTGCTTTCCCAAAAGCGCAGCACATGGGTGGGCGTATCCAACCACTCAGCGACTTCACTGATTGTGCGAAATGCGTCTTTGGCTTTGGCCATGACCTAGCTTTTGTTCCCTGCGGCCACGCGATCTTTCATCAAGTGCGAGGGGCGGAATGTCAGAACACGGCGCGGGTGGATCGGGACCTCTTCGCCGGTTTTGGGATTGCGGCCCACGCGGGCGGCCTTGTCACGGACCGAGAATGTACCGAACGACGAGATTTTGACTGTTTCACCTGCGACCAGACTGTCAGAGACGTGACTTAATACGCTTTCAACAAGATCGGCGCTGTCATTGCGCGAAAGCCCGACCTGACTGTGCACTGCATCCGCCAAATCCATCCGCGTCAAAGTCTTATCGGCCATTTTACAAACCCCTCACATTAATTTGGCGAGCATAGGCCCGGCGCAAAATCAGAGTCAATAACAACGGCTTGGCAATCGCGGTTAACAGTGCGTTTCCGCAAACCGGACGCGAATTACCAGCGGATTACCACCGCACCCCATGCCAAACCGCCGCCGATCGCTTCGGTGACGACCAGATCGCCTTGCTTGATCTGTCCGTTTGCAACGCCAACGGACAGGGCCAGGGGAATCGACGCAGCAGAGGTGTTGCCATGATCCTGCACGGTCACGATGACCCGCTCCATCCCAATGCCCAGCTTTTTGGCCGTCGATTGAATGATGCGAATATTGGCCTGATGGGGGACGACCCAGTCGATATCATCGGCGTTCAGGCCCACCTTATCCAGCGCGGTATCGGCGGTCTTGGCCAGCTTTTCGACAGCGTGGCGGAAAAGCTCACTGCCCTTCATGCGCAACTTGCCGGAATTCTGGGTCGAGACGCCGCCATCCACATAAAGCAGATCCTTATAGCGTCCGTCCGAATTCAAATCGACCGACAGGATCCCGCGGTCGCTGTTTTCCCCGGTACCTTCCTCGGCCTCAAGGATCAGCGCCCCGGCACCATCGCCGAACAGCACGCAGGTTGCACGGTCCGTCCAGTCCATGATCCGGCTGAAGGTTTCTGCACCGATCACCAGAACACGGTCCGCCTGACCGGATGCGATCAGCGCGTTTGCATTGGACAGCGCATAGACAAATCCCGCACAAACGGCTTGGACATCAAAGGCATAGCCGGATGTGTTTCCAATTGCGCTTTGCACCATTGTGGCGGCGGATGGGAAGGTCAGATCGGCAGTCGATGTTGCCAGTACGATCGCGTCGATGTCGCTGCCATCCATACCCGCGTTCGCCAGCGCCGCCTTGGCCGCCTCAATGGCAAGATCAGAGGTGGTCTGACCTTCGGCTGCAAAGTGACGCCGTTCAATGCCAGAGCGGGTCCTGATCCATTCGTCAGAGGTGTCCAGACACGCTTCGAATTCGGCGTTGGGGACGATTCTTTCGGGCAGATAATGACCCACACCTTTGACCACTGCGCGACGCATCATGCCTATTTGCCTGTCTTGGTATTGAGACTGCTCGTCTCACTTTCTGTGCCGGTATCTTGAGCAAGGGATGCCGCGGACGCAACCCTTGCCGCAAGTTTATCTGAAAATCCGCTTTTGGCGAGGCGATAGGCAAGGTGCAGTGCCGCAGCAACACCCGTGGCGTCGGCCGATCCGTGGCTTTTGATGACCGTTTGGTTCAGGCCCAGAAACACGCCGCCATTGACCCGGCGGGGATCAATGCGCTTGCGCAGGCTGCTGAGCGATCCTTTGGCAAGAAGTGCGCCGAACATCGACCACGGGTTCTTCATCAATGCGCTGCGCAAAAGGTCACTGATCAACGTCGCAGTGCCTTCGCCGGTTTTCAGCGCGACATTGCCGGTAAAGCCGTCCGTGACGATCACATCGACTCTATCCGACGGCAGATCGCCGCCTTCGATGAAGCCGACGTAGTCGAAATCGCCGATAACCGCAGCGTTTCCAATAAGTTCGTGGGCAACCTTCAACTCAGCCCGACCCTTGTGCTCTTCGGTTCCGACGTTCAAAAGGCCCACGCGCGGACGCGTGATGTCCAGACCGTTGCGAGCATATGACGCCCCCATCAGCGCATATGTCAGCAGATCGTCCTGGTCGGCGCGGATGTCAGCGCCTGCATCAAGCATCACATTGAAACCAGAAGGATTCCGCGATGGCCAAAGGCAAGCGATTGCAGGGCGGTTTACGCCTTCCGCTTTGCGCAAACGCAGCATCGACATCGCCATCAGCCCGCCGGTATTGCCACAGCTGACGGCAACCGCGGCCTGATGGCTGCGCACCGCTTCGATGGCGGACCACATGGAGGTTTTCTTGCCATTACGCAGCACGTGGCTGGGCTTGTCAGTCATCTTCACGACGTCGGATGCGTCGTGGATGGTCACACGACCAGCAATGCCCTGTTTCGCGACAAGCTTTTCCAGCTCGGCCTTGGGGCCATGCAGGATCGCGCGCGCATCACTTTCATCGGCCAGAAACTTTGAAAGGCCCGCAACAACAGTTGCAGGCCCTTGGTCGCCGCCCATGGCGTCAACAGAAAGCACGTTGGTGGCAGCATGTCCCTGCGTCGGAGCAGTGTCCGTCTGGGCCGATGTCATGCCAAATGCCTTTGTGTCGCTTTATGCCGCGTCGTCGTCGAGGTCGATTTCAGTGGTGTCTGCGATCACTTCACGTGTCGCATAGTGGCCGCAGGACGGGCACACGTGGTGTGGGCGCTTGAGCTCACCACAGTTGTCACACTCGTTGGGGTTTGCCGCGACGAGTGAATCGTGTGCGCGCCGGTTGTTGCGGCGTGATTTGGATACTTTGTTCTGTTGGACAGCCATGTCTCAACCCTATGATATAAAGGGCCGTGGCCCTGATTTCTTTCATGTCTGGCGGGGTCCTACGCCATTGTGGCAGCCCTGTCGAGACACGATGTAAAAGAGGCCGCGAACATACTGCGATTCCCCTTATGTGCAACCCTTTTTCGCCCTTGTTTGAACAGGGTCTATTTATCTTTGTTTTCAAGTCTTTCGCGCAGTGCGCCAAGGCCCGCAAACGGCTTTGCATCATCGTCCGTCATCGGTGCCACACCCGGTTCGGTGAAAACGGCGTTTGAGAGATCGGCATCGGCTGCGCGGGGATAGAGCGGCAACGCCAGTGCAAGCGCCTCGATCATCACCTGCGCCAGATCAAGGGTCTCTGGTAGTGCCTCGACCGTGTCGTCCACAGGCATTTCAATCTCCGCCGCTTCGATTTGCGGCATGTCGGCGATATAGCTGCGGTTCAGTTCTTCGTCGATCCGCGTGGTCACCGGTTCCAGCGTCACGACGCATTCCTGCACCACGGTCGCCCCAAGATCGGCGGACAGGGTCCAGTCATGACGGCCCTGAGGAGCCAATGCACCGGTAAACCGCAGCTTCTTGATCCCGACGATCCCAAGTTCGGCTGCAATTGCTTTACGCTCATCCGCTGTTGGCACCACTTCGAAGTCGGTCGGCTTGCGTGTCGCCAGATCGGCCAAACGGAGATGTGACTTGGGTAACTGGGGCATTGCTGCTTTCGATTCTTGAACAGGGGCGGGGTGTGCTGTATCGGGGATAAAAGGCGCGCGGCGCCAAGGCAAGAGGCGACGGGTATGAGTGCGATAACAGGCAAACTGCGCAAAAAGGTCAAGGTAGCGGGGCTTGTCACTATGCTGGCAATTGCGGCAGGTTGCGCGCAAATGGACCGGTTCCATGGTTTCATTCCCCCTGCCGAAGAGTTGGCGACACTGGATGTCGGCACAACGACCAAGGATGAAGTGATCAGCCTGTTTGGTCCACCCACATCGGACCGCGCCCTGGAAAACAACACGATTTACTATGCGGCAAGCCAGTTCCGGCGCTTTGGACCTTTCGCCCCCGAAGAGGTTGACCGCCAAGTGTTGGCCATCGACTTTGACAGCAATGACCGCGTTCGCAACATCACACGCTACACGTTAGAAGACGGGCGCGTCGTCGTGCTTGATCGTCGCGTGACAGAGGACGGGATCAATGATGTGACCTTCCTTGGCCAGCTTCTGGGATCGTTCGGGCGTCTGGATGCCGGGCAGTTGTTGGGCGAAGAGCCGTAGGTCAGCGTACCACGAAAACCGACATTGGCGCATGGGACGCGACATAACCTGCGTTTGATGCAAAGATATGTTCCTTCAACCCCGGAACATGGCTGGCCATGACGATCAGGTCGCTGTCGGTTTTCTCTGCCGCCGCAATCACTTCTGCGCCAATATTCAGATGCAGATCGCCACGCAGTTCGACGTGATCGGCGACCTTGATGCCGTATTTGTGGCCTTGCTCTTCTGAAAACTCATCCAGCAAGGCGCGGGCTTTACTGCCTTCCGTCGTCTTGGACATCGTCGGCACGGCATCGACGACACCCACATAGATTACGGTTGCATCATGCTCTTTGGCAGTCTTGCCCGCAAGGTCCAGCGCCTTGCCCAACTGATCAACATGGTCAAGGTCAACAGGTACGAGAATACGTGAATACATCGGGGTCCTCCTTTGTTTCGCGTAGAGTTTACCCGCGTGATGACACCCGCGCACTGATATTGATCAAGTGAGGCGTCTTACTCTTCCGGCTCAAACTCCAGCGCGACGCCGTTGATGCAGTAACGCAATCCGGTTGGCTGTGGGCCGTCGGGGAATACATGCCCCAGATGCGCGTCGCAGCGGTTACAATGCACCTCCGTCCGTTTCATAAAGAAACTGCGGTCCACTGTTTCACCCACCATCTCGGGGTCGACGGGCTGATAGAATGATGGCCATCCCGTGCCGCTTTCGAACTTGGCCCCTTGATCGAAAAGCGGCGCACCGCAGCAGACGCACATGTAAGTGCCTGGATCCTTTGGAAAATCCTCATGCGTGCCGGCGCGCTCCGTGCCGTGCTTGCGTGTGACCTTATATGCCATGTCGGAAAGTTGTGCGCGCCACTCGGCGTCTGATTTCACTACTTTGTCCATCGGTTCAGCAATCCTTTCGCTTGTGTTGCCCTTAACGTAGGGCCGCGCCGCCGCGCCGCCAAGGGCGCAGCCAATGACATTTCCGTTGCGCCGGTCGCAGCACTGTCATAGCACGCGCATATGGCCAAAACTCCCTTACTCCAGCTTTCCGATATCGCGCTGACATTTGGCGGCGATCCTGTGTTCGAAGATCTTTCGCTTGTGGTGCAACCGGGCGACCGCGTGGCATTGGTCGGGCGTAACGGGTCGGGGAAATCGACGCTGATGAAAGTGATGGCGGGCCTTGTGCAGCCTGACAGCGGCACGCGCGTCGCGGCCCCCGGCGTGCAGGTCGGCTATATGGAGCAGGACCCCACGATGGCCGGTTTCGCCACTTTGGGGGACTATGCCGCCAGCGGGCTGGACATTGATGAGGCCTATAAGGTCGACATGGTCGCGGAAGGTCTGAAATTTGACCCCGCAGGTGATGTGAACACCGCCTCAGGCGGCGAACGCAGGCGGGCGGCCTTGGCCAAGTTGATGGCTGAAGCGCCC
>CBDTVH010000098.1:0-7074 GCA_965363665.1 uncultured Yoonia sp.
TGGGCAAACGTGCCTCCGGGTGCGCGTACATCGCTGTACGAAACGCCTGAGTACCAGGAAGTGCCGTTCGCAAAAATGACACTGGACAGCATCAACGCCGCTGACCCAACCAACCCAACGGTTGAGCCAGTGCCATACGTCGGCATCCAGTTCGTCGCGATCCCTGAGTTTGCCGGCATGGCGACCGAAGTCAGTCAGGAATTCTCCGCCGCTTACGCCGGTCAGCAGACCGTCGAAGAGGCGCTTGAGAAAGCGCAGGCGATCACGAACGAAACAATGGAAGCTGCTGGCTACCGCTAAGCGATCCTCCCAACGCAAGGGGCGGCCAGACGTGTCGCCCCTTCGCTAAACACTTTCCAAAATATACTGTCGCCTTACAACAGCGCGTGAGAATACTCCGCCTGTGACCAGAGGAGGTACATCCAAATGGCTACCAAAGCTTCCCGATCCGCTGCCAGACTTATGATGGCGCCCGCTGTGATCCTGCTCTTGGGCTGGATGTTGGTTCCCCTCATCATGACCTTGTGGTTCTCGTTCCGTGTCTACCTGCCGCTGCGTGGTGGCGACCAGGGCTGGGCCGGTTTCAGCAACTACACCCGCTTCGTGACCTCAAGCGCCTTTTGGCCCTCGGTCCAGACAACGCTGGTGATCGTCCTTGGCGTTCTGGCGATCACCGTGATATTCGGCATCCTGATCGCGCTGCTTCTGGATCAACCCATTTGGGGGCAGGGCGTTGTCCGTATCCTTGTGATCGCACCTTTCTTTGTCATGCCCACCGTATCCGCGCTGGTCTGGAAGAACATGTTCATGGATCCCGTGAACGGTCTTTTCGCCCACCTTTGGCGGTTCTTTGGCGCTGACCCGGTCAGTTGGCTTTCAGACGCATCCCTGCCGTCGATCATCATGATCGTCAGTTGGCAGTGGCTGCCTTTTGCAACGCTAATCCTGCTGACGGCCGTGCAATCCCTGGACAGTGAGCAACTGGAAGCCGCCGAAATGGACGGTGCACCCTGGGCGAAACGGTTCTGGTACATCATTCTGCCGCACCTCAGCCGCGCGATCACCATCGTGATCCTGATCCAGACCATCTTTCTGCTTGCGATCTTCGCCGAGATTTTCGTGACCACAGGTGGTGCTTTCGGAACGCGCACGCTGTCCTACCTGATCTTCCAACGTGTGCTGGAAAGCCAGAACATTGGTCTTGGCTCCGCCGGTGGTGTCTACGCCATCATCCTTGCAAACATCGTCGCGATCTTCCTGATGCGGATCGTCGGTAAGAACCTGGATTAATATCATGGCACGCTCTGTTACCCCCCGCCGGAAGCTCCTGAACACAACCGTCGCCTGGGCGATTGGCCTGCTGATCTTCTTTCCGATCCTGTGGACCATGCTGACCAGCTTCAAAACCGAAGCACAGGCCATCGCCGCCCCACCGATCTTTCTTGGCTTTGACTGGACGCTTGAAAATTACCGTGTCGTGATGGAACGGTCCGATTACGCGCGGTTCCTTTGGAACTCGATCATCATTGCAGGGCTTTCCACGGTGCTTGGCTGTATCGTGGCAATCCCCGCCGCCTGGTCGATGGCCTTTGTACCTTCGCGCCGGACCAAGGACATCCTGCTCTGGATGCTCTCGACCAAGATGCTGCCAGCGGTCGGTGTGCTATACCCGATTTACCTGATCTTCATTGAGTTGGGTTTGCTTGACAGCCGCGCCGGTCTGGTCGTCGTACTGATGCTGATCAATCTGCCGATCATTGTCTGGATGCTTTACACCTATTTCAAGGAGATCCCCGGTGAGATCCTGGAAGCGGCCCGGATGGATGGTGCCACGCTTGGTCAAGAGCTGCTTTATGTTCTGACGCCGATGGCGATCCCGGGCATCGCGTCGACGCTGCTACTGAACTTCATCCTGGCGTGGAACGAAGCCTTCTGGACCCTCAACCTGACGGCTGTAAACGCGGCCCCACTGACGGCCTTTATCGCCAGCTACTCCAGCCCCGAGGGCCTGTTCTTTGCGAAACTCAGTGCGGCCTCAACCATGGCCATTGCGCCGATCCTCATCCTTGGCTGGTTTAGCCAGAAACAACTTGTCCGCGGCCTGACGTTCGGCGCGGTGAAATAAGGAACCTGACACATGGGACAGATCCAACTTAAACAGGTCACGAAAAGCTTCGGCGATGTGCAGGTCATTCCACCACTTGATCTGACCATCCAAGATGGCGAATTCACGGTCTTTGTCGGCCCTTCGGGTTGCGGTAAATCCACGCTTCTGCGTTTGATCGCCGGGCTTGAGGATATCACATCCGGCCATATCGAGATCGACGGCAAAGACGCCACCGATCTGGTGCCAGCCAAGCGCGGTCTTGCAATGGTGTTCCAGTCCTATGCGCTTTATCCGCATATGTCGGTGCGCAAGAACATCGCTTTCCCGCTGCGCATGGCCAAGATGGACCAGGCTGAGATTGACCGCCGCGTCAATGCAGCCGCCGAGGTGCTGAACCTTGCCGACTATATTGATCGTCGCCCGGGCCAGTTGTCCGGTGGTCAGCGCCAGCGTGTGGCCATTGGCCGTGCGATTGTCCGCGAACCCTCGGCGTTCTTGTTCGACGAACCACTGTCCAACCTTGATGCGGCGCTGCGCGTCGGCATGCGTATGGAAATTTCAGAGCTGCACAAGAAGCTGGCGACCACGATGATCTACGTGACCCACGACCAGGTCGAGGCGATGACGATGGCGGACAAGATCGTCGTGCTGCAAGCCGGGGTGATCGAACAGGTCGGCTCTCCGTTGGAGCTTTACCGTACACCGCGCAACACGTTCGTGGCGGGTTTCATTGGCTCGCCCAAAATGAACCTGATCTCCGGCGAAGAAGCCGCAAAGCATGATGCTGCAACGATTGGTATCCGTCCCGAACACATTGACGTGGTTGAAAGCGGCGGCTTGTGGCAGGGCACCGTTGGCGTGGCCGAACACCTGGGCTCTGACACCTTCTTCCATATCCATAACACGGGTTTGGCCGAGATGATCACGGTCCGCGCCATCGGCGATATCAGCCTGACGCATGGCGACACCATTCACCTGAACCCACGGATGGATGAATTGCATCGTTTTAGCGCTGATGGTTTGCGGATTGCATGAAACGGCTGGAAGGCAAAACGGCCCTGATTACCGGGGGCGCACGTGGCATTGGCCTTGCCTTTGCCCGTGCTTACGCGGCTGAAGGCGCGCGGGTTGCCATTGGGGATATTGATCATGACCGCGCAGTGGCCGCTGCCGCAGAGATAGGCGATCAGGCCATCGCGGTCGCCATGGATGTGACCGATCAGCAAAGCATTGACGCTGCCGTGGACCAGGCTGTTTCCCGGTTTGGTCAAATCGACATCCTGATCAACAACGCGGCCATCTTCAGTGCCGCACCGATAGTTGATATCACCCACGAAGATTATCAGCGCGTGTTCGATATCAATGTCAGTGGCACGTTGTTCACCATGCAGGCTGTCGCAAGGCATATGATTGATCGTGGCGTGAAGGGCCATATCATCAACATGGCCTCGCAGGCGGGCCGCCGGGGCGAACCGCTTGTCGCGGTCTATTGCGCCAGCAAAGCGGCGGTCATTTCACTTACCCAATCGGCCGGTCTGAACCTGATCAAGCTTGGCATCAACGTCAACGCCATCGCACCCGGCGTTGTCGATGGCGAACACTGGGATGGCGTGGATGCATTCTTTGCCAAACATGAAGGCAAGCCTCTCGGGCAGAAGAAAAAAGAAGTTGGCGATGCCGTGCCATATGGCCGTATGGGAACAGCCGATGACCTGACCGGCATGGCCGTTTTTCTGGCGTCATCTGATGCCGATTACATCGTCGCGCAGACATACAATGTCGACGGCGGAAACTGGATGAGCTGATGAAAGACCAACCCAATAGGGAGGCTCCTATGAAACTGAGCAATGCAACGCTTCGGGCGCTTCCGGCTTCTGTTGTGATACCCAATTATGATCGGTCGCAATTGACGCCCGGCATCGTCCACATCGGGTTGGGTAATTTTCATCGGGGCCATCAGGCGTGGTACCTCCACCGTCTGATGCAGCAGGGCATGGCGCATGACTGGGCCATTATCGGCGCTGGAGTGCGCGCCGGAGATACCGTGCAGCGTGAAAAGCTGTCTGCACAGGACTATCTGACAACGCTGATCGAGCTGAAGCCGAACGATACCTCGGCAGAGGTCGTGGGCTCGATGATCGGGTTTGCGCCGGTTCAGGATGATAATGCACCCCTTATCGCGCAGATGGCTGACCCGGCGATCCGGATCGTGTCGTTGACCGTGACCGAAGGCGGGTATTTCATTGACCCCGCTACAAAAGGCTTTGACAGCAGCCACCCTGATATCCTGCACGATGCCGCGCATCCTGACACGCCAAAGACTGCTTTTGGCGCGATGATTGCCGCACTGAAGATCCGCCGCGCAGCAGGCACGGGCCCATTCACCTGCATGAGTTGTGATAACCTGCAAGGCAACGGCGACGTGCTGCGCCAAACCGTTCTTTCCCTTGCCCGCCTGTCGGATAGCGACCTGGCCGACTGGATTGAAAGCAACTGTACCTTCCCCAATTCGATGGTGGATTGCATTGTGCCGGCGACTGGCCCGACCGAGTTGAAACTGGCACTAAGCCTTGGCATCGACGATGCCTCGCCTGTCACGCATGAAAGCTATCGCCAATGGGTCATCGAAGATGATTTCTGCGCCGGGCGGCCTGACTGGGACAAGGTTGGGGCGACCTTCACGGATCGCGTGCATGATTACGAGGCGATGAAAATCAGGGTGCTCAACGGCGGCCACCAGATTGTCGCGAACGCCGGTGAACTTTTGTCAATCGTCACGATTGCAGAGTGTCTGGCACACGACCAGATCGGTGCATTCTTCGAAAAGACCGCCCGCGAAGAGATTATTCCGCATCTTGCGCCCGTGCCAGGTATGGAACCGACAGCCTATGTCGAATTGATCAAGGCGCGTTTTGCCAACCCGCGTATCATTGATACCACCCGCCGGGTCGCCTTTGATGGTGCGTCACGGCATCCGGGGTTTGTCATTCCGTCCATCCGGGATGGCATCAAAGGTGGCACGCCTATCGCGGGGCTGGCATTGGCCGAGGCGATCTGGGCGCGCATGTGTGCCGGGAAGCGTGAGGACGGTAGTGAAATTGCGGCCAATGATCCGTTTTGGGATGATCTGAACGCGGTGGCGCTGAACGCGAAGTCTGCGCCTGAGCTGTGGATTTCGCAGCAGAAATATTATGGCGATCTGGCGCAAAACCAAGACTTTACGCAGGCGTTCACGATGTGGCTGCCCTTGATCTGGCGAGATGGGGTCGAGGCCGCAATGCGGGCCTATCTTGAAACGTGACCAGACAGTGATGAAGCAGGGCGGACAATCAGGCCTATTCCAGCGTGCTGCGGTCGACAATCGCACCGCCTGAGGCAAGTTGATCGTTGGGGTGGGTGACAACCACGGCACCTTCGGTCAATCCATCAAGAACTTCGGCAAATTGCGCGCTTTGTCGTCCGATCTGGATGGGTTGCACCGTTGCGATCCCATCGGCAGCGGTAAAGACGGCCCAGTCTCCGTTCCGTTTAAACAGCGCGCTTAACGGCACTCGCAACGCGTTCTCGTTGCGCCACTCAGTGATGCGCAGGAAGACGGCAAAGCCGTCGCCAAGCCCCGTGCGCTGATCCGGCGGGGTGGTGATGTCGAAAATCGCATCCAGCCTCTGCTCTTCAATCCCGAGTGCGGATACCTTGGTTTCAGCGGCGGGTGCGATGCTGGTCAGTGTCGCTGTCAGCGTATTCGGGCCGCCCCAACGCTCAACAACGGCCTGTGCACCCGGTTTCAGGCGCACCGCGTCGCTGGACAAAAGATCGGCCACGATTTCCAACTCGGCCGGGTCGCCAAGGCGCAACAGCGGGGCGCCCGTCACCACAGGCCGTTCGCTGGTTTCGGCGATGCTCAGTACCACACCGTTTGTGGGTGATCTGATCTCAAGACAGCAACTGGCGTCGATTTCGGCCTGTGACTGCGGTGTTTGCAGCATCGTTTCCGCACGGTTCAAAGTGCTTTGCGCCATGTCGATCCGCGCCTCTGCCGCCTCGACCGCGCTTTGCGTGATGGCAAGACGTTGTAGCGCGTCTTCCAGTTGCGTCAGCGATACGACGTCACGTTCCAGCAAAGTCTGGGTCCGTTCGTAATGTGATCGGGCCAGATCGCGTTCCTCGGTAGCGCGCGCCAGATCGGTTTGGGCGACATGCAGGGCTGCCTCAGCCTCGGCGACGGTGGCCCGTGCTTGTTGCAGGCTCCGGCTGTCAAGCAAGGCAGGTGCGGCGGGGCGCACAACGGCGACGAGCGTTTCCCCCGCGACGACCTGATCGCCCACATCGACCGGAGAGCGTAGCGCCGTCCCGGTGATCGGGCTGGCGATATCGTAGATTTCCTTGATGCGCGTGACGCCATCTGCGTTGATCGTGACCTCAAGCGGTCCGCGGGTGACGGTATGCAGATCGACGGGGATCGGGTCCTGGCGAAAGGCGATATAGCCCAGGCCCAGCAAGAGTGCCGCGCCAAGCCCCAAGAGGCCGATTGTACGTGGCTTTAATGACATCGCTTACTCCCTTACTTTCATGACGCTAACTAGGTTCTGTTTGTCCAACCTGCGCCGCACCAGCATGACCGAGGCAAAGCTGGCCAGAAGCACGATAAAGCTGGCTTTGGCGAAAATGGCCGGGTGCAGGACGACCGGCATATTATAAAGGTCGCTGGAAAAAGAGTTCGCCATTGCGATCGCGATCTGGGCGCCGATCCACCAGCCCAGGGGCTGAGCCAGCAAAGATAACAACATGGTTTCGCCGATCAGGATGTAGGACACCTCGGCCCGGGTGAAACCAAGGATGCGCAGACTGGCCAGTTCGCGTGATCGTTCCGACAGCTGGATGCGCGCGCCGTTATATGTGACGCCAATGGTGATCAGCAGGGCGATGACGATGTAGATCAGGTTCATCGCGTTGATATTCTGCTCGAT